>JBOGJZ010000332.1:0-3349 GCA_050745645.1 Terriglobia bacterium
GTGTGGAAACCGAGGGAGAATGGAGGTTCGCTCCCGGATTTTTTCTCATGAGGCGTTCGCCGGCATCTGTTTTCCGCAATCGGAAGTTGGCGGCTAATCAGACTCGCAACAAATCCGCACGTCTTCAAGGGATAGTAGCACAAGGGGGTTATAGTTGCAAAGGCTCTATTATTGTCGCGCGGTCTAGTATCCCGGGTCAGAAGTCATAGTAGCGCCGGGCTGAAGCCCGGCATTTGCCGGCCTAAAGGCCGGCGCTACAATACCGCCCGTCCCAAAGCCGCAGCTTTATACCGCGAACGCTGCGCTGCAAGAGGCTAAACCGTGACTTGGACGGCGCCCCTCTGCCCCTGAAATTTTTTGTCTCATGGGTCTTATGGGTCTCCTTCGTCTCGTCTGGAGTTGTTAAGCTGGATGAATTCCGAATCAAGATGTGCTGAAACCATGGCTCTCATCTTTTGCAAACCCTGTTTCACCGGAAAGAGGCTGTAGGCGCGGGTCTAGTGCGCTAACCGGCCTCCAGGGGTAAAGGGGGAGCAAAGCGAGAAAACGCTTTGGAATCAATAAGGAGCAAGTCGAGAATGGCAGTCCTATTCCGGATTCTGATCCCGTGGCAGCGCCGCGGCGCGCCGGGGCACAAGGAAGGCGGCGGGCAGATTCCTGGGCTCGGAATGACATTCTGACTTATTCAACATATTTATGTTACATAACACTAGCACAGCGTTCGCTTTATAACGATGCGGTTTTCCTGCCGGATGAAACGCCGCAGAGCCTGCCCTGAGCGCAGCGAAGGGGCTGAAAAGCGAGCCCTGCGCTACACCGCCCCGCGAAGTTTCTCGATTTTATCAATGCCTGAAACATGGGTCCTCTGCTATTCTAACCAACTTGGGCATTTTTCGGTGTGAATCGCGTAGCCGGGGGAACAAAGTGTTTCCGGTTGCCGCGCGCTGGATGACGCCAGAGGAGTGCTGATGCCCCTTCAAGTTGCCGTTCCCAAGGAGACGCAAAGCGGAGAAAGGCGTGTCGCGATGACGCCGCGTGTGGCCGAGCGGCTGGTCAAGCTGGGAATCACCGTAATGGTGGAAATGGGAGCCGGGGTGGAAAGTGGCATGCTGGATGCCGATTACTCCAAATTTGCGGCGCTCATCAGCGACCAACGTCAGCTTTACGGCGAAGCCGGTATTGTGCTCCGGGTACATGTTCCCGAGACCGCTCATATCCAGATGATGAGTGAGGGCGCGGTGCTGGTCAGCTTTGTCCATGGCGGTCTGCATCTCGACCAGGTGAAGCTCCTGCGTGATAAGAAGATCACCACGTTTGCCATGGAGCTGGTGCCGAGGATATCCCGTGCTCAGAACGTGGACGCATTGTCTTCGCAGGCGATGGCAGCCGGCTACAAAGCGGCGCTGCTGGCGGCGAACCGGTTCGAGCGCTTTTTCCCCATGCTCACTACCGCCGCGGGCACCATCCGGCCTGCCAAGGCGCTGGTTATCGGAGCCGGTGTCGCCGGGCTGCAAGCCATTGCCACGGCGCGGCGCCTTGGCGCTCAGGTGGAAGGGTACGACGTCCGCTCGGCCAGCCGGGAAGAGGTGGAATCGCTCGGCGCAAAATTTGTGAGCGCCCCAATCCGCGCGGAAGCCGAAGGGGGTTATGCCCGCGAGCTAACGGAGGAGGAACGCCGGGCGCAGCAGGAATTGCTGGCTCAGCACGTTCGCCAGGCGGACATTGTGATCTGCGCGGCCAACATTCCCGGCCGCCCCGCTCCGAAAATTCTTTTCAAGCCGATGGTGGAGGCCATGAAGCCAGGCTCGGTCATCGTTGATCTTGCTGCTGAGACGGGCGGGAACTGCGAGCTCACGTCGCCGGGGCAAGAGATTGTGCACGGACGGGTGAACATTCTTGGGCCCCTGAACGTGCCCAGCATGGTATCCGAAGATGCAAGCCAGATGTATGCCCAGAACCTTTATAACTTCCTGAGCCTTTTCGTAAAAGACGGTCAAATCCATTTCGACTGGGATGACGAAGTGATCGCCAAAACCGCCCTCACCTACCAGGGAGAGGTCAAGCACGAGCCAACCCGCAGGCTACTGGAAGGAGCGTCCAAATGATGACAGGGTTCATCGCCTTATACATCTTCATGGTCGCAGCGTTTGCCGGCTATGAAATCATCGCCCGCGTGCCGGTGATGCTCCACACGCCGCTGATGTCCGGATCGAATTTTGTGCATGGCATTGTTCTGGTCGGCGCGATGGTGGCGCTGGCGCAAGCACGGGGCACTGTTGAGGTGTCCGTAGCATTTGTGGGAGTCGTCATGGCTGCGGCGAACGTGGTCGGCGGATACGCGGTGACTGAGCGCATGTTGGAAATGTTCAAGGGCAGGGGGAAATAGAGCAGGGATGAACCCCGCCGTCGACGCTTGCTATTTCATCGCGACCGTGCTGCTTATTCTGGGCCTCAAGCGCATGAGTTCTCCCCGCACCGCCCGCGGCGGCATACTCTGGGCGGGGGGTGGGATGGCGCTGGCCATAGTGGCCACGTTCTTTTATCCTACAAAGGCTTACAGTCTTCATCCAGACCTCGCAGGCGGAGGCTTTTCGGGCCATCGCCTTGTCCTCATCCTGGTAGCCATGGCAGTGGGCGGCATTCCGGCGTGGTGGTCTGGCCGGAAGGTGGCGATCACCAACATGCCGCAAATGATCGCCATTTACAATGGGCTTGGCGGCGGCGCCGCGGCGGCTATCGCGGCGGTCGAATTTTACAGTGGCCACGCATACTCGGACTCGCTTTCCGTTCCGGTGATCGCTGTCGCCGGCGCTTTCGCCGGCGCCGTAGCTTTCGGTGGGAGCGCGATAGCCTTTGCCAAGCTTCAGGGCTGGATGAAGAGCCCGCGATTCCGGGGCCGCCAGGTGGTCAATTCGATCCTTCTCGCGATTTCCTTGCTGCTCGGAGTATGCAGCATCTTCCCCTCTTCAGCTTCGATCATTCGAATCCCGGAGTTCTGGACGGTTACCCTTTTCTTCCCGGCTTGTCTGATCGTGGGCATCCTCATCACCCTGCCTATCGGCGGCGCTGACATGCCGGTGATCATTTCCACCTATAACGCCTGCATTGGCCTGGCGGTAGGGTTCGAAGGTTATGTCATGCAGAACCCCGCCATGATGATCCTGGGCACCATCGTGGGCGCTGCTGGAACCCTCCTCACGCTCTTGATGGCCAAGGCCATGAATCGCTCATTCGCCCAGGTCTGGCTAAGCGATTTCGGAGACGTGGAAGCGGCCTCGGCTGGGGGCGTGGAAACCCGGACGATGCAAGCCATGGAACCCTCGGACGCCGCCGCCACCATGGCCTACTC
>JBOGJZ010000333.1:0-5805 GCA_050745645.1 Terriglobia bacterium
ACGCAGTCGAGCGATTTTCCCGTTGCCAAGCCTTTGCAGGCCATAATCGGCGGCGGTTCCGACGCCTTCGTAACTGAATTGAACCCAGCGGGATCGAGCCTGGTGTACTCGACTTTTTTGGGCGGAGCCGGCTCGGATTCCGGCCAGGCTATCGCGGTGGACAGCGCGGGTGAAGCTGTGATCGCAGGCTTTACATTTTCCATCAATTTTCCAACTCAAGGCGCCGTTCAGCCTTCCAGTGGCGGGGGCGCCGATACGTTCGTCGCCAAACTGAGCGCGGGCGGCTCAGCCCTCCTGTATTCGACCTATTTAGGAGGAAGCGGCGGAGATCGCGCCTTCGGTCTCGCTCTGGATTCATCTGGCGACGCCTACGTGACGGGCTCAACCCAATCCGCCAATTTCCCTACGACGCCGGGAGCGTACCAAACAGCATTTGGCGGCGGCACAAACGCCTTCGTTTCCAAACTCAGCGCTAGCGGCGCGCAATTGAGCTACTCCACCTTTATCGGCGGGGCCGGAAACGATCAAGGCAACGGCATTGCGCTGGACGCTTCGGGTGACGCTTACATCACGGGGTCTACGTCCTCCACCAATTTTCCTACGCTCAATCCCACCCAATCTGCCCTGGCTGAAGGCTCCTGTTCCTCCACTTGTTCGAATGCCTTTGTATCCGTCCTGAATCCTCAAGGCAACGCGCTCGTTTACTCAACCTACCTCGGCGGGAGCGGACCGGATTACGGCCAGGGAATCGCTGTAGACACGGCCGGCAACGCCTACGTCGCGGGAGTTACCGCTTCTTCCAACTTTCCTGTGATCGCTGGCGCGCTGCAAGGGACCTACGCAGGAACGGGAACCTCAGGAAATGGCTTTGTAGTAAAGGTGGGGCCCAACAATGCGCCGGGCGCATCTCTGAACCCGCAGACAATCGATTTCGGCAACGAGGGGATGAATATTGCCAGCCCGCCTAAGACCGTAATTCTGACCGACGCCGGGAGCGCCTCTTTGAATATCTCGAACATCACAACAACCGGAAATTTCGCCCAGACGAATACCTGCGGGAGCAGCTTGCAGGCGGGCGGGGGCCAGTGCACGATCAGCGTGACGTTTACCCCAACCGCGATCTCAGCAGAGACTGGCAGTGTGATGGTCACGGATGATGCTGCGGGGAGCCCGCACCAAGTCAGCCTGTCAGGAACGGGAGTCACTACGGCCGCCACACCGGTGTTTTCGACAAACTCGCTCACGTTTGCCAGCCAGCTTGCCGGCACCACCAGCGCTCCGCAGACCGTGACGCTGACCAATACCGGAGGAGCTGTCCTGAACGTCACCGCGCTAACGGCTAGCGGCGTATTCACTGAAACCAACAACTGCCCGGCAACGCTGGCTCCTTCGGCGAGCTGTACCATCAACATTGTGTTCAGCCCCACCGGTACAACGAGCAGCAACAGCGGCAGCCTCACCATTACAGATGGTTTAACCGGTACGCAGCCAAGCGTGACCTTAACCGGAAACGCCGTGGCGGATTTCGCGCTTTCAGCCGGCGGATCTGTCGGCACACCCTTGATCGGGACCAATTCGCTTCAGATGACGATCAGCGCCACAAGTCTGCTTTCGTCGTTCACAGGCGCGATCAGCCTTAGTTGCTCGGGCGGCGGAGTCACCTGCACGTTCAGCCCCACGCAGATTTCACCTGGCCAGAGCGCCGCAGCTACCATTAACGGACTTTCCACCGCGGCGGCTTCCAGCAATCCTCTGACGGTCACCTTTACCGGAAGCAACAGCGGCGCCACGCAAACCGCTTCTGCAACTCCATCCATCAGTTTTCAGGATTATTCGCTTTCCGTGTCCCCTCCTCTCAATAGCATCAAGGCTGGTCAATCCGCCGCGTACGCAGTGACTGTGACGCCGATTAGCGGATTTAATCAACCGCTGACGTTCACTTGTCCGTTCGGGCTACCGGGCGCAGCCCAGTGCGCCTTCTCGCCAAGCTCGGTGACGCCCACTGGAGGCGCACCGGTAAACACGACTCTCACGATTACCACCACCGCTCATTCAACGAGCGCTGGACGCACTACCCCGGCCGCCCCGGCGGCAGGCCGGAAAACACCTCCCGGCGAAGGCGGCATCGCCGTTGCTGTGATTCTCCTCCTGATGGGGTCTGGTCTCACAATAGCCGCCCGATTAAGCGCCGGCAAAAAGGTCTGGCTGCTCGTTGGAGCGTTGACGCTAGTCGCGCTGCTGTTTGCCGGCTGCAATGGCTATTACGGTTTTTTGGGCAGTAATCCTGCGCCGACAGGATCGCCTTCGGGGGTATACACGGTGACGATCAGCGGGAATTTCACGCCACAAAACTCTTCCACCGTGTCGCCCATCAGTCGAACCACCACAGTGAATCTGGCCATTCAATGAGTCGCACGGGCGGTCTCCATGAAGAATCTCGGCATTTTAATTTCAGGACGCGGCTCTAATTTTGAGGCGATCGCGAAAAGCGTAGCTGCCGGCGAAATCGCGGCCAGGATTTCCATCGTCATCAGCAACCGTGAAGGCGCAAGAGGTCTCGATCGAGCCCGCGAAATGGGCCTCAACGCACTCTGCCTTCCTTCACAAGATAAGCCGCGAGACTCTTTTGAAAACGAATTGTGCGCCGCGCTCGACAATGCAGCGGTGGACTTCATTTGCCTGGCCGGTTTCATGCGAGTGCTCAGCCCCGGCGTTACTCGGCGCTACCCGCAGCGCATTCTGAACATTCACCCCTCTTTGCTGCCTGCCTTCCCGGGAGCGGATGCGCAACGGCAGGCGCTGGAACATGGGGTTAAGCTCAGCGGATGCACGGTCCACCTGGTCGATGAGGGCGTGGATAACGGCCCGATTGTCCTGCAGGCAGCCGTTCCAGTCCTGGATGACGATACGGTTGAAACGCTTTCGGCTCGTATCCTTGCGCAGGAGCACCAGCTTTACCCCCAGGCCGTGCGATTGCTTGTCGAAGACCGGATCCGGGTCGAGAGCCGCCGGGTTTTCTTGAAACAATAATTGGGCAGAGCTGCAAAAACTTGATGTGAACGAGCCCAGTGTTTTTGATTAATTGGGCTGAGTTGAAGTTTCCCGGGCTCGCCACACCGTGAAATGTGCGGTCAGGCGCTCATCACCATGACTCTAGATGAACAACTCGCGTTTTTAACTCAGGGCGCCGAAGAGACGATTCGCCCCGAAGAATTGAGGGCTCGTCTTGAAGCCTCCGCTGCCCGGCGTAAGCCTCTTCGCGTGAAAGCCGGATTTGACCCTACCGCGCCTGACCTGCACTTGGGCCACACGGTGCTGCTCCGCAAACTGAAGCGCTTTCAGGACCTGGGCCACACGGTCATCTTCCTGATCGGCGATTTCACCGGCCTCATCGGCGATCCCTCCGGGCGCTCGGCAACTCGAAAGCCGATGACGCCGGAGGAAGTGGCTGCGAACGCTGAGACCTATAAGAAGCAGGTCTTCAAGATTCTCGATCCCGAAAAAACCGTTCTGGACTTCAACAGCCGCTGGATGAACGCGCTCAGCGGGCGGGATTGGATCACCCTATGCTCCAAGTACACCGTCGCCCGCATGTTGGAGCGCGACGACTTCGCCAAGCGGCTGAAGGAGCAGCGGCCTGTCGCCATCCATGAACTCCTGTACCCGCTTACCCAGGGTTACGATTCGGTTGCGCTCGAGGCGGACGTTGAACTCGGAGGGACGGATCAGAAATTCAATCTATTGGTTGGCCGCGATCTGCAGCAGGAGTATGGGCAGCCGCCGCAGGTCATCATGACGATGCCACTGCTTGAAGGTCTGGATGGCGTGCAGAAGATGTCAAAGTCGCTCGGCAATTACGCCGGAATCAATGAGCCGCCCGCCATCATCTTCGGCAAAATCATGTCCATCTCAGACTCGCTCATGTGGCGGTATTACACTTTGCTTACCAGTTTGACTGCGGCGCAAATCGAGGCCAAGAAGGATTCCATCGCCGCCGGTCGCGAGCATCCGCTTGAAGTAAAAAAGACTCTAGCGCGCAGCATCGTGGCTGATTTCTACGGTGAAGATGCCGCAATTCAAGCCCAGAAGGATTTCGAAACCCAATTCAGGGACAAGGCGCTGCCGGAAAGCCTGACAACCCGTGAATTGGACCTCGCTGCTCCCGTCAAGCTCTCACGCTTGCTCACAGACTTGGGACTCTTTGAGTCCAATGCTGAAGCTCAGCGCAAGATCAAAGAAGGCGCGGTCAGTTTCACCTGCGACAAGCACGGCGCCGAGCCCGGTTGGCAGCGAATCACAGATCCTTCGTTTGTGTTGGACCCGGCAGATCATCCCGCCGTGGTGTTTCGAGTTGGCTCGCGCCGCCTGATGCGAGTCAGGTTCACCGGCCAGCCTTCAAGATAGCGCCGGTATCCCTAAAGTGTTTGGAAGGCTGAGGCTACTGTGAGGCGTGTGCGTTTCCTGAATTCAAGACTAGGTTGATTGCAATTTCGGTGCGAGAGTCAAGGGAGCTCACTTCGCGGACGTTAGACACACGGCCTCTGTACTTCGCCTGGAGCCGGTAATCATCGTTAGGATTCAGGCCAGAAAAAGCGTAAACGCCGTTCGCGCCGGTGTACATGGCGTCCCCCTTGTGCGTTTCGAGATCCATCAGCATGACGGACGCGCCGGGCACGCCGTTGTTCGATTGGTCGAGCACGGCTCCTGAGATAGTCTTGGTTACAACCGGCGCAGGTTTCTTGGCCGCAAAGCAAGACCCGAATGCCGCAAGCATCAGTGCAGCAAGCGTAGTTCCTATACAGCAGAGCCGAAGACACGAAGCGCCGCACGCGAGATATGATACCGGAAGATGACATCCCCTACCCATCTTCTTCATCGTCCTCATCCACGACGGCATTGAACTCCACCGGGCTGACGCTTACCACTTCCAATTCCGCGCCGCAATCCGGGCAATCCAAGGTCTGACCCTCTTCAACCTCGTCTTCTTCCACATCGATCGTGGCTTCGCACTCTGGACAAACAGCCATCACTCACCCCCGAGACAATCAAACTCCCCTGAGAAGGGTACTCAATAGCACGTAATCATGCAATTCGGACGAGCCGAAGCCCGCCCCTGACCACAATGATTAATGTGCGATAGAAAATAGATTTTTTCAACCATTCGGAAATTATTCGTAGCGCGGAGTTTTTGCCTGCAGCATGGCCATGCGTACACAAAAAAGCGCCACGGTCAAATTAACCGGTTGCTAAAAAACCTTTCTGGCTGTCATTCTTAGCGCCCCATGAGCCTTTGGCTCACCCATAGTGATGAAAATCGTGGTGACTTTCGAGAGAGCAGAGCGAAGAATCTGAGACCCTTCCCGACTTCACCGGGCCAGGTCGCTCCGCTCAGGGTGACAAGCAGATGTTTCCTGACTTCGCCGGGACAGGTCGCTGCATTCAGCATGATTTTTCAGCAAGTCATGGAGCCCGGCGAGGTTCCAGAACGGAATGGTCCGGGCAGTGAGACGGCGTCGCCGGCGCCGCCCGAAAACAAACTTCAGCGCGCGGCCTCTCGCGTTCGCTCGAATCCAAATCGGGGATCGCGGATTACTTTCAGAACTTCCTGAGCTTCCAGCACTTGCTGGGTTCGTTTTGACTCCGCCCACCGCCTTCCACCCGTAACACCAGACCTGACACGCGAGGCGCTCCGTGATCCGCTGCTCCCGCTCCCAATCCACCCGGAAGCGCCGGCTGATCCGGTCCACGATCTCTCCGTAGACTCTCAACTGCCCTCTCTCGCCTGCCTGCTCCAGGGTCCGGGTC
>JBOGJZ010000334.1:0-12362 GCA_050745645.1 Terriglobia bacterium
CAGGAGGCGCAGCGCGGCCAAGCCGCAACCGAGCGAAATGTCATGCTGGGCCCCTTCGCTCCGCTCAGAGCAGGCTCTTCGCTTGTCATCCTGAGCCGATTCGCTCCTATTCGAATCGCTCTGAGCCTGTCCGCTCAGAATGATCCGCGAACGGGCTCGGAATGACAGCTACTGGAAAACTAAAAAAACAAGAATTCACGATCAATGCAGAGTTCGCACTGTAACGCTGCGGCTTTTTGCCGGATGAAACACAGCAGAGCTGAAAGGCGAGCGCTGCGCGCCAAGCCCTGAAAATCAGTAGATCACGCCCCTTGTGCTATGATCGAGCCAAAGCGGAGCGACACTATCAATGAGTCTGGAAACGGCACGACGGGTTTTAGAAATCGAGGCGCGGACGCTGGAGCTGCTTGTCCGCCGTCTTGACGCGGGCTTCGAGCGGGCGGTGGAGATTGTTTGGAATTGCCGCGGGCGCGTCGTGGTAGCCGGAATGGGAAAATCGGGGCTGATCGGCCAGAAGATTTCCGCTACCTTTTCGAGTACCGGCACACCGTCGTTTTTCCTTCACCCCGCTGAAGCGCTGCACGGCGACCTCGGGCGGCTGGTGAGAAATGATGTTCTGGTTGCTCTTTCCTACAGCGGCGAGACTGAGGAGTTGCTGCGCTTGCTCGACACGGTGAAGCGGCTGGGCATCTCCCTGATTACGCTCACCGGCAGCCTTGATTCCACACTGGCCCAGGCGAGCGACGTGGTGATCGACGCCGGAGTGCCGCGGGAGGCCTGCCCGCTGGGCCTTGCGCCTACCGCCTCCACGACCGCCATGCTGGCGTTCGGCGACGCTCTCGCTATGGCCGTGCTTGAAAAGCGCGGATTCAGCGCCGACGATTATGCAACCCTCCACCCGGGAGGCGGGCTTGGCATGAAGCTGCGCCGCGTCGAACACCTGATGCACACTGGCGATGGCATCCCTCAGGTGCAGCCGCAAACGTCCATGCCTGATGTCATCTATGAGATCAGCCGCAAGGGACTCGGCCACGCCGCTGTTGTTGACGAGGAAGGCCGGCTGGCAGGATTCATCTCCGATGGCGATCTGAGACGCTTTTTCGAGCGGGAAGGGAACCGCGCGCTCGAATTCTGCGCGCAAGATTGCATGACCAAATCACCCCTTGCTATCGGGCGCGCTGAGCTTGCCACTCGCGCTCTCAACATTATGGAATCGCGCAAAATTACATCGCTGCCGGTGGTCGATTCCGCAGGGCGGCTTGAGGGCGTTCTTCACATCCACGACCTGTGGACCACGCAGATGTTTTGAAAACTGGAGGCTTCTAAAAAGTCTGGGAGATGTCATTCTGAGGAGTCGGCGGCGACGAAGAATCTCGTTAATCGTTGGCCCTGAGATTCTTCGCTTTGCTCAGAATGACAGCGCGACGGCCTTTTTAGCAAACTACTAGATGCCAATTCTATCCCGCGAGCTGCGCCGCCGGGCAGCCAAGATTAGACTCCTGCTCATGGATGTGGACGGTGTGCTCACCGACGGGCGCATCTATTACGTGCCGGATTCCCACGGAGGGCTTCTCGAAACCAAAACATTTCATTCCCGCGACGGTCTGGGAATCCGGCTCGCGCAGGAAGCGGGCTTGAAGACCGGCATCATTTCCGGGCGGCGCTCGCCGGTAGTCGAGTATCGCATCCGGGAGCTTGGCATTGACTACGCCTATCAGTCTTCTCTTGAAAAGCTGGAACCGTACCAGTCGCTCCTCAAGGAGAGTGGGTTCAAGGATGACCAAGTCTGCTACATCGGTGACGATCTGGTTGACCTGCCGGTCCTCAAGCGCGCCGGGCTGGCCGTGGGAGTTGGAAACGGTCATCCGCTTCTGCGGCGGCATGTCCATTACTGGACGCGCAATCCTGGCGGCTTAGGCGCGGTTCGAGAAACAATTGAACTTATTCTGACCGCTCAGGGCAAGCTCGCGGCAACTCTCAAGCATTACTTGAGATAAGTTCGCTAGACTTTAAACATTCCCGCCGCGCCCCGGGCCACTACGCTCCGTGGGAGAAATCGCTCGAAGAACACCATGACCTTATCCAGCTTCCGGCATAGAACCAATCCGCCGCTGTCTAACTTGCCGAGGGCTACTTCTACAACCTCTTCGGGGGGCTGCATGCCTCCGCGAAGCCGGATCGGGCGGTACTTACCAGCTTCAAAAAAGCGAGTGCGGGTCGGGCCGGGGCACAGCGTCACCACCTTCACGCCATACGGACGTAGCTCTTCCGCCAGCCCGGTAGAGAAGCTGGTGACGAAGGACTTGCTTGCGGCGTATACGCTCGTATAGGGCAGCGGCTGGAAGCTGGCAGTTGAAGAGACGTTGACGATAACGCCGTGCCGCCGCTCAATCATAGCTGGAAGCATGAAATGGCAGAGTTCAACCAAAGCATGAATATTCAAGCGTAACATTTGCGATTGCCGGTCGAGCGGAATGCGCCAGAATTCTCCCTGAGCGCCGAAGCCGGCGTTGTTCACCAGCAGGTCCACGTCGATGCCGCGGTTGAGAAGCTGATTTGCGAGGCGTCCGGCAGCGCCAGGCTCGCTGAGGTCTGCGGCGACCCATTCAGACTTGATAGCGTGGCGGGCAGCTAGTTCTTCAGCCAAGGCTTGAAGTTTTTCAGCCGACCGCGCAACCAACGCTAGATTGCGCCCGCGTGCGGCCAGGGCGCGGGCGAAGCGCTCACCAATCCCCCCTGAAGCTCCGGTCACAAGCGCGTAGGCGGTTGCATTCATTTCTGGCGCCTCTCAGTGATGATCAACCGGCGGCCGCCTTGTTTTGCAAACGGCGCCGGCGCCCGGCTAAGTTCCACCGGATTTTATCCTTTTACTCCTGCAGCCTGCGCGTACTCGCGATGGACGTGACGCGCGCCGTTTTTGATCAGCGCGACAGCTTCCGTCTCACTGTGGATGCCGCCCCGCGCACCCAACGCCGTGCAGTTCAATGCCGCCATCGCGTTGGAAAACTCCAAAATTAACTCCATTGTCCAGCCTGAGAGTAGACCGTGAATAAATGCGCCGCGAAATACGTCTCCGGCGCCCGTCGTGTCCACCGTCTCCACGACGAATCCTGGCGAATAGATGAAGCGGCCGCCGGTGAAGACGAGCGAGCCATCTTCCCCGATCGTCATTCCGGCTGTCGTCATTTTGTACTCCTGAACCATCATCTCAAGCGCGCGAAATGGGTCGCTTTCTCCGGTCGCGGCAGGCAGGAAATTGGTCGAAGCGAGCATGTGGTCTATCGAAGGAAAAAGCGTCTCAACGTTTTCGTACGCAGTATCCAGGTCCGCCAGCACCGGAATGCCTGCCCGCCGGGCGTATTGAGCCGCCGCCAGACAGGCGGAAACATCGCACCCGTCGAGAAGCACGGCGCGGGCGGTAAGAATATCGTCCGCGAATACCTCGTCTGCTTTCATGGCCAGCCGCGGGTCACGGTCCCAGAATACAGTCCGCTCGCCGGTCGACGCATCGACAATAATGAACCCAAACTGGGTGGGCGTTCCTGTGGTGATCCGAACACGGCCGGCATCCACTCCCTCCCGAACGAGGCTTTCCATTTGAAATCGCCCGGCGTCGTCATCTCCAACTGTGCCGAGATAACGGGCCGTAAGGCCCAGCCTCCTGCAGGCGACCATGGCGGTTGCCACTTGCCCTCCGGCTTGGCGCGACACCGATGCAACCCGCTCCTTTCCGCCGAGGGAAGGGAAGGACTGCACCAGCATCACGGTGTCCGTAGCATTCAAGCCGACCCCGGCAACATCCACCTGTTCTGAACTCAAGCTGTCCTCGCTCGTTGCATTTCGTCTTGCCCACTCTAAGCGTGAAGAGAGGCTCTTGGCAAATAAAAAGTCTCCACGCCGAAGGCTTCCACAGGCACGTCTGATAATCTTTTGTAGTGGAAGCTCCTTGTTAACATAACTTCCATCCACAGCGGAACCCGGTTTTCAACAGGCTGCGGGCGTGGGTTCGTGGATTTAGCGGCATTCCGGACGGTGATCAATTTGGGCGGCTGTCAGCGGTTTTGGATGCTTGCCGGATTACACCGCGAACCAAGTAGCGCCGGCCTGCTTCCTGCCCGGCTGGGTTGGGGTTCCGTAAACGCCCTTACTGTGCTAACTTGAATGGGTTGTCGGCGCGCCGACAAAGCCGTTCATGCCACTCAGAGAGACGGAGGCCATAGTCCTCAGGACTTACCGCCTGGGGGAGGCTGACAAGATCGTTTCGCTTTTCGGCCGCCAGCTCGGCAGGATCAGGGCGGCAGCCACGGGAGCGCAGCGCCCCAAGAGCCGGTACGGAGGAACGCTTGAACCTCTCAGCTACGTTCGCCTCTTGCTTTACGAACGTGAGAACCGGGATTTGCTGCGCCTCAATTCGGCGGAGTTGCTGGAATCTTTTTTCCTGATGCAGGGCGAGCCCAGAATTCAGCTCGCGGCGCAATATCTCGCCGAAACGGCCGAACGTTTCCTGCCCGAGCGTGAGATTAACGAGCGGGCATTCCGGCTTTGGCTCGCCGTCTTGCGTGCCATGAAGCAGTCACGAGAGATTGACCGGCCGCTTGTTTACTTTAATTATTGGCTTCTACGCTTAGGCGGATTTTTGCCCGGCCTTACCCAGTGCGCCGGATGTGGCCGCGCATTGGCGGAAGAGGCGGCCTACTATGGGCGCGATCCGCAAGGAATTTTTTGCCGGGATTGCCGCCCCGGTGGAACACGCGGAGCGGAACGTTCTGTATCGCCTGCCGCGCTCGCGCTGCTTGAGAGCGCCCGGCGCTCGGCGCTTGCCGGATGGATGCCCTTGGCCGAACCTGCATCCGCTGCCCTCCGCGATGCGCGAAGACTGCTGGAAACCTGGGTCGCGGCATGCGCGGAAGGGAACCTGGTGACGCTCGCTCTGCTTGCTGACGAGGCCGGCAGTGAGTCAGTTTGAAATTTTTTCCGCATCGAAACCGTTAGAAGGTGATTATGGAGATCAAACGCGTTGGTTCGCAGCCCTCAGGCAAAGGTCCGGCAGACTGGTTTACCGGCGCTGTGCGCATAGACCCGCTTTTTCGAGCGCCAGACCCGGCGCTTGTCGCCGGCGCCAGTGTCACGTTTGAACCGGGAGCGCGCACCGCGTGGCACAAGCATCCCCTCGGACAGACTTTAATTGTCACGGCAGGCTGCGGATGGGTGCAGAGGGAAGGCGGTGCGGTAGAGGAAATTCACCCCGGAGATGTGGTTTGGTTCGCACCGGGAGAGAAGCATTGGCACGGGGCTACGCCGGCCACGGCCTTGACTCACATCGCAATTCAGGAGCGATTAGACGGCAACGCTGTGGATTGGATGGAGCACGTCAGCGATGAACAATACCGGCGGTGAATCCGGATTCAAACTGACCCGCTGCCGCGAGGCTTAACAGGCTGCTAAGAAAAATCGGTTTGTCACGCTGAGCTCTTCGGGTGTCATTCTGAGCGGAGCGAAGAATCTCACGGTAAACTCCGCGAAGCATCCGCCTGGCGTACTGGAATGGAAGAACTTGGATTCTTCGCTTCGCTCAGCGTGACGGGTAAAGAGAGCTTTTGTATAACCCCCGCTCGCATACGCCGGCCGTGGACCGCTCTGGCCTGAAGTTGTTCTATGCAAGCAAAAAAATCACGCCGCCAAGAGACTCTCAGCTTCCAGGACCTGCTCATTCGGCTGAGCCAGTATTGGGCGCAGCAGGATTGCGCTCTGGCGCTGACTTACGATCTCGAAGTCGGCGCCGGGACGATGTGTCCGGAGACGTTCTTCCGCGTACTTGGCCCGGAGCCTTGGCGCGTGGCCTACGTTCAGTCGGCGCGGCGGCCCGCCGATGGGCGCTACGGCGAGAATCCCAACCGCCTCCTGAAACATACCCAGATGCAGGTAATCCTTAAGCCTCCGCCCGCCGATATTCAGGACCTCTACCTCAATAGCTTGACGAGCCTGGGCATTGATCTAGCCAAGCATGATGTCCGGTTCGAGGAGGATAACTGGGAGTCGCCTACGCTGGGCGCCTGGGGCGTGGGGTGGCAGGTGATGCTCGACGGGCTGGAAATTACACAGTTCACCTATTTTCAGCAATGTGGGGGGATTGACCTTGAGCCGATCTGCGTTGAGCTAACTTACGGCTTGGAGCGTATCGCAGCCTTTTTGCAGAGTGTCACCAATGTGTTCGACGTGATGTGGAACCAAAACGTCACATATAGAGACTTAAGACTTCAAGAAGAACTTGAACTATCGGTTTACGACTTCGAGCAGGCGGACCCGGAGATTTGCCGGAAGATGTTTGACTTGAACGAGCAGGAAGCCACGCGATTGTTGGAAGGCTATGGCGACCTCGCGGCCGACACGGCGCGCCACCGGTTTCCGCTGGTTAAAATCTTCGAGTATTGCTTGAAGTGTTCCCACCTGTTCAACATTCTCGATGCACGCGGCGCGATCAGCGTGACGGAGCGCGTGGCGCTGATTGGCCGCGTGCGCAAGCTCGCCTGTCGAGTAGCCTCGATTTACGTTGAACGCAGAACACTCAATCTGGAGGTTCAGCCGGCGTGAACCCGGAGAAAACACTTCCGCTCCTGTTTGAGATTGGCTGCGAAGAGATCCCTGCCCGGTTTCTGGAAAAGGCGCAACGTGATTTGGGCAGCGCGCTGTCAGAGAGCCTGCGCAATGCGCGGTTGCTTCCCAGAGACGATGTTAACGGCGCGATTCAGACTTACTCCACGCCGCGCCGGTTGGTAGCGTATGCGGGCGTGATTCTCCAAAAACAACCGGAGCGTACTGTGGAGTTGCTCGGTCCGCCGGTAAAAGCGGCTTACGACCAGAAAGGTAAGCCAAGCCGGGCGGCAACGAGCTTCGCTGAAAAACATAATGTAACACTTGATGAATTGGCGCGGACCACGACTCCAAAGGGCGAGTATCTGGTGGTTCGCAAAGTTGAGCCAGGGCTTCCCGCCCGCGATGTTCTGTTTGAAATTCTCCCTGGCGTTATCCAGAGCGTCGCTTTCCAGAAGAGCATGGTTTGGATTGCGAAGACGGGTCCTCGCTTTGTGCGCCCGATCCGGTGGATTCTGGCGTTGCTGGGGGATGGAGACGCTGTTGAGATCATACCGTTCAGCTTCGCTGCCGTCCAGGCCGGTGGGGTGACCTATGGCCACAGGCTAAAGGGTGGAAAGCCTCTACGGGTATCCAGCCTCAAGGATTACTTGAAGAAGCTCAGGCGAAACTGGGTTGAAGCCGATTCTGACCGAAGGCGGCTCTTTGCCGCAGCCGCCGATGAGCTGCTCAAGGCGCAGGACGCAATACGGGTGGATGACAAGGATCTCGAAACCTGGGTGGTGAATTCGACGGAGTGGCCTACGCCGCTCGCCGGTGGGTTTGACGAACGCTATCTAAAGTTGCCGAGAGAAGTCCTGGTCACGGTCATGCGAGATCATCAGAAGTACTTCGCCGTGGAGAACAAGACAGGGCAGCTTCAACCAAGGTTCGTGACTGTTCTCAATGTCCCGGGCGATCCGGAGGGGCTGATCCGGCAAGGGCATGAGCGCGTGCTGACCGCGCGCTTCGCCGATGCGGAATTTTTCTGGAACGCGGACCAGAATGTCTCGCTAAGCCAGCGAATCTCAATGCTGGAACGTGTGACGTATCAGGCGAAGCTTGGCACGTACGCAGATAAAGTAAAGCGCATGAAGTCGCTGGCGGAAAAGATTTGTGAAGAACTTGAAAAATCGAGAGCCATGAATGCGGCAGAGCGCCAACATGCGCTGCATGCTGTCGAGCTCTGTAAATGCGACCTCACGACGCAAATGGTGAAGGAATTCACCGAGCTTCAAGGCATCATGGGCGGGCTTTACGCCAAAGCTCAAGGGGAAGTCACGGAAGTAGCCGATGCCATTTATGACCACTATCGCCCCGTGAACATAGAGGACTCTTGTCCGCGCTCGGTTGTGGGCGCGGTGGTGTCGCTGGCGGACAAGCTTGATAGTTTGCTCGCAGGCTTTGCGGTTGGAGTGGAGCCAACGGGTTCGAGCGATCCATTCGCTCTGCGTCGAGCCGGAAATGGAATTATCAAGATCGCGGCTGAGAAATTGCCGAAACTTAACCTTTATGCGCTTATTGCTCTTGCTTCCTCTCTGAATGCTTATCTTACAATTTCACAGCAGTCTGATTTGCACGGCCGCATTAAAAAGTTCTTACGCGAACGCGTGGAAAGCTATCTGCGGGACGTAGTGAAACTGAGATATGATACGGCGCGAGCAATCGTTTACTCGGCCCTTGCTTCGACTAATCCGGCAGACGCCAAGGGGCGCGGACTGGCGCTGGAGCAGATCAGGGACAGCGAGGATTATAGATCGCTCTCTCAGGCGGCAAAACGCACAAGGAATATCCTGACCAAATCGGCTCACATTGACTATGCTCCAGGTATAGAGAATGTGAGGACGGACTTGTTTGAATCTCGGGAGGAGCATGAACTGCACCAGGCTTTTGAAGCTATGTGGACTAGGCTCTTGGACCTTGAAAAACAGCAGGAATACGAGCAGGCTTTTCGTGAGTTGGCCCGTATGCGAAAGCCGATTGACGAGTTCTTTGACCGCGTTCATGTGATGACTGAGAAGATGGAAGTGCAGGGGAATCGCCTGACGATGCTAAACAGCATAAACGCCCTTATTTTCTCCAGACTCGCTGACCTCGCTCAGATCGAGTCGGGGGAAGTCAATGCCGGTGCCACAAAAGTGGAGGCAAGCAACACCGGCTGATACGCCAGACGACAAGGCGGACAAAACCTAATGTGTCGGTTTAATTAGTGTCGGCGCGCAGACATCAAGCCGTCCGGGCAGAATCGTTCGAGCCTCTGCAAATCAACCGGGATTGGGCGTCAACTTAGATTCCCGCTTTCGCAGGAATGACCCAGAGGCGGTTTTTTGGTTTTGAAGCGCGCTTCATACAGTCTGTGTAAAGGGAGTTCACGCAATGGAAAAATACGTATATTCATTTGGCGGCGGCAAGGCCGAAGGGCACGGCACGATGAAGGACGTGCTGGGCGGCAAGGGCGCGGGTCTTGCCGAGATGACGAACGCAGGGCTGCCCGTCCCTCCCGGGTTCACGATCGCCACGTCCGCTTGCCGGACTTATTTTGAAAACAACAACCGCATCCCTGATTCCATCACCGGCGAGGTCGAAAACGCTCTCCGCAATCTTGAATCCCTGGCAGGGCAGCGCCTTGGCGATCCCAGGGCCCCCCTGCTCGTTTCCGTCCGCTCCGGCGCCAAATTCTCCATGCCTGGCATGATGGATACTATTCTTAACCTCGGCATGAACGATCAGGTTGTCGAAGCGGTAGCGCGCAAGACGCGAAACGCGCGATTCGCCTATGATAGCTACCGCCGTTTCATTCAGATGTTCGGCAACGTCGTGCAGGAGATTTCCAAGAAAGAGTTCGACCACGTCTTCGACGGCCAAAAGAAAAAGAGAAAGGCTAAGCTGGATACCGAGCTCACGCCGGAAGACCTGAAGCAGATCATCGAGGGTTACAAGAAATTGGTGCGCCAAAAGACCGGGTCGGATTTCCCTCAGGATCCCCGGCAGCAACTGAAGATGGCGATTGAAGCGGTTTTCCGCTCTTGGTACAACCCGCGGGCGCAGACCTACCGGCGCATGAATAAAATTGCTGACGACCTGGGCACAGCCGTAAACGTTCAGGCCATGGTTTTCGGCAACATGGGTGAGACTTCCGGTACCGGCGTCGGCTTCACCCGGAATCCGGCCACCGGAGAAAAGCGTTTTTATGGCGAATTCCTGATGAACGCGCAGGGAGAAGACGTGGTCGCCGGCGTGCGCACGCCAGTGCCGATCGCCGGGCTCGAAAAGCTCATGCCGGATGTTTACCGGCAACTGCGCGAAATTACCACGCGGCTCGAACAACACTATAAAGATGTCCAGGACTTCGAATTCACCATCCAGGAAGGCAAGCTCTACATGCTCCAGACGCGCAATGGAAAGCGCACGGGAAACGCCGCGGTGCACATCGCCGTGGACATGGTTGGCGAAGGGCTGCTTTCACCTGATGAGGCCCTGATGCGCGTTGAACCGGACCAACTCAATCAACTCCTTCATCCGATACTTGATGAATCCAAGCCGCTTAAATTGATTGCAAAAGGGTTGCCAGCATCGCCTGGCGCCGCTGTCGGCCGGGTGGTGTTCACAGCAGACGAGGCAGTGGCGCAAGGAAAAGGCGGTCCTGTGATCCTGGTGCGCGCCGAGACTGCGCCGGATGATATCCACGGAATGGAAGTGGCGGCTGGTATTCTCACTTCTCGTGGAGGGATGACGTCCCATGCGGCGGTGGTGACGCGCGGCATGGGGAAGTGCTGTGTCGCAGGCTGCTCGGATGCCGAGGTGGATGAAAAGAAAAAGACTTTGAAGATCGGTCCACATGTGCTCAAGGAAGGCGACTGGATTTCACTGGACGGATCGACCGGCCGGGTGATTCTAGGCAAAGCGGACATGAAGGCCCCGGACCCTCACAGCGGCGCCTTTGCCCAATTCATGAAATGGGCTGATGAATTCCGGCAGCTTGGCGTCCGGGCTAACGCAGATATCCCCCGCGACGCGGCCGCGGCCCGCGAATTCGGCGCTGAAGGCATTGGGCTGTGCCGCACCGAGCACATGTTCTTTGCCGAAGACCGGCTGCCTCATGTGCAGCGGATGATTATGGCATGTAAGGATACGAACGACCCCAAGGAAGCAGCGCGCTATGAAAAGGAGCGGCGCGCCGCGCTGTCCAAGCTCTTGCCGATGCAACGCAAGGACTTCGCGGGGTTATTTAAGGCCATGGATGGCTACCCGGTCACTATGCGCACGCTCGATCCGCCTCTCCATGAGTTTCTTCCCAAGCGCGAACAGTTGATGGTGGAGATCGCTGTGCTTGAAACCCGGAGGAAGAAGGGAACAAAACTAAACCAGCTCAAGAAGATGCTGGATGTAGTTGAAGGATTACATGAGTTCAACCCGATGCTTGGCTTGCGGGGTTGCCGGCTGGGAATCCTATACCCTGAGATTACCGAAATGCAAGCCCGAGCCATCTTTGAGGCGGCTTGCGACTGCAAGAAAAAAGGCATTGATGCGAAACCTGAGATCATGATTCCGCTGGTGGGCGACGTGAAAGAACTGGCGCTTCAGAAGGAGATCGTGGTCCGCGTTGCGGGTGAGGTGTTTCGCAAACGGGGCATTGAAGTGGAGTACCTCGTGGGGACCATGATTGAGCTCCCGGCGGCCGCTCTTTCGGCCGCAGAGATCGCGCGTGAAGCGCAATTCTTCAGCTTTGGCACTAATGACCTTACCCAGACTACGTTCGGCCTTTCCCGGGACGACTGCGCAAAGATCATAGCCGCTTACGTCCAGCAGAAGATTTGGCCCGCAGACCCGTTTGCCGTAATGGACCCGAAGCGGGTGGGACGCCTGGTGAAGATGGCCACCTCGGAAGGGCGCCAGGCAAGGGAAAATCTGAAGGTTGGCATCTGCGGCGAGCACGGCGGCGATCCAGCCTCGATCGAGGTTTGCGCCGAAGCCGGCTTGAACTACGTGAGCTGCTCCCCCTATCGCGTGCCGATTGCGCGCCTGGCGGCGGCCCAGGCGGCCATCCGGCGCGGCGGCAAATCTGTTGCCGCGGCCGCTACTGCATAGAGCCTGCTGAAAATGCTGCTGCTGAACCGCTGCTATTAAAGTAAAACTTTAATAATAGACTGGCGGCTGGTTCGTGTTCCTACAATTGAAACTTGGCCGCCTGTTTGTGTGGTTGGCTAGACCGCAGCGCCGACATCCTTCGCTTCGCTCAGGGCAGTCGGTCATGTTGCTTGGCGACACCCCGAAGCCTGAAAACGTAGCGCCAGCGTCTCGCTGGCTTGAGACAAGACCGGCAAGATGCCGGCGCTACACATGATTGGACTTTCGACCGCCGATGGCATGGCTCAGGCAGCTTCGACTCCCAGCCGTTTGCTTGGCTGCTTCTTTCCTCGCCGGGTGCCATCATAGCGGGACGCCTCCGAACGCCTATCTCGCTCTCGTCGCCAATCAGGGCAGTAGGAGCGTGAGCGTGGTGAACCTGGCCACGTTCACGCGAGTACGCACGATTCCTCTCGATTTCTCGCCCGTCAAGCTGGCCGTGCGTCCTGGCGGGTCTCGTGATGTGTACGTCGTCTCCCAAACAGGCGTGATCGCCGTCATCCGGTATCCTGGCTTGCTCGTCGCCGCGCGGATCCCGTGTGGCCGGGGCCGGGTGGATTTGCGCTTCTTGCCTGGGGGACGGCATGCTTACGCTCTGGCAAGTC
>JBOGJZ010000335.1:0-3066 GCA_050745645.1 Terriglobia bacterium
CCGCTCAGAAAGACAGTTCCATATTGTTTTTCAACAAACTGTTAGGACTCAGAGGATTAAGGCATTCCTTCGTCCAACAACGACTTTCCGGATCAGCACAAGCGCCGCCAGACCTATCAGCATCAGGGCCGCGCTG
Organism: Terriglobia bacterium; assembly: GCA_050745645.1. GTDB lineage: Bacteria > Acidobacteriota > Terriglobia > UBA7540 > UBA7540 > RH2-MAG17b. The sequence continues at coordinate 137 of JBOGJZ010000335.1, forward strand.
GAGGGTTCCGGCGTGGGAGAGGGCGGATAAGTGACTGTGGCGGTGCCGTCAATAATGTCAATGCCAGAGTCTAGAACGAATCCATTATCTTGGTTTACCAGCATGTCCGCTATGCCTGTCCCGGTGAAGTTAATGCTGAATTCGAGAACGCCTTTGCCAGACACGAGGATGGAGTAGTTATCGCCTGGGTTGCTGGTGTCTTCGGCGTAGACATCCATGTGGCCTGAGATTGGCGAAGGCTCGCCATCAATACTTGCAAAGAGTCCGTTGCTGGGATCAAACGGAGGGACTGTAATTGCGGCGTTGGCAACCTCAATCCCGCCCACCGCAAAGCCGCTCATATTTCCCAGCGTCACGTACGCACCGCCGCCTAAGGGGTCTGGGTAGGTGCCAACACCAAGTTCGCCAGAGATGTAATCTCCAGGCTGAACATCCCCCCCTGGAACCGGCCATAGATCGCCCTATAGATCGCCCTATAGATCGCCCTATAGATCGTCTCACTCTCCAATGAAAACGATGGGCCTTCTATCGACATGATGCTGCCGTTAAAGCTGTTGTTGAATGCAACCCCGGTGACCGGAAACGACTCGGAGACTGCTGTCGCTCCAGTGACAGCGAAGACCACCAGCAAAAATGCGAAAATCTTCATGGACTTCATGGGTGTTTTATCCTCCTTGGCTGACCAGCAATCCTGCGGGTGCTTATATGTCTAGGAGCATGGTCCTGTCAGGAGCGCTTGCAAAGTCTGCAACTGGATATTAAATGACTTGACATCAAGCCCCTGTTTCTGAACTGCTCGAAGTTGAGTGCGGTATTCTGTGGTACGGTTTGGTTGGTATACCGTGGGGTTTTATCTGGCTGCATGAAGTCTCTGCATTCAAGCTACGCCACAGCCATTGTGATAACTTGGCGTGTGGAGGTGATTCCTTGATCCAGAGAGGTCTGAAGACTGATGAAAATAGCCTTACTGGGCGGGATCTATAGCAATTATCGTGCGCTTGAGGCGGCGCTTTGCGATATTAGCCGCCGCCGGGTGGACGCGATTTACTCCCTCGGCGATCTGGGCGCGTTCGGGCCTTATCCTGACCGTGTTTACCCGTTACTGCGCGGCGCGAACGTGCAGTGCATCCAGGGAAACTATGACAACTCTCTGGCCGGCGGCTTCGCGGATTGCCAATGCGGGTATACCGATCCGCGTGACAACTACTTCGCCCGCATCAGTTACAACTACACCTTCCGGAACACGTCTGAAGAAAACAAGGCGTGGCTGCGCACGCTCCATTTGTCGCTTGAGCTCGAGCTGGAAGGGCGGCGGGTGATGTTCTGTCACGGCTCGCCGCGTAAGATCAATGAGTTTCTGTGGGAATCATCGAGCGCAGATGGCTTCCTGGAATATCTGCTGGATCAGGCTGGCGCAGACGTGATGTGCGTGACTCATACCGGGATCAAGTGGCGCCGGAAGCTGCCGGGCGGCAGACATTTCATTAATGCGGGAGTTTTAGGGCGCCCCGAAAACGACGGATGCATGAACGTGTGGTACACGATGCTGTCACTGACTCGCGGGTCTATCGAGGTAGAGTTTGTGCCAGTTACTTACGATTTTTCTGGCCTCGCCGCCGACATGACGCAAGAGCGTCTGCCGGGCGAATTCATTGAAACCATCACCACGGGATGGTGGACGACCTGCCTTGAAGTCCTGCCGCATAAGGAGCGGGCTAGAGGCCGGTACTGATGAAGGGCTGGAGTCATTAAGAAAAAATGCTGCGTATTTCAAAAACCTAATTTGGACAGACCTAAGCGGCGCCTGCCCCCAGCGTAGGCTGAGGCAGGCGGGTCTGCAATAGCGAATAGCAGAGTTGATTTTAACTCTCCGGCCCGCGGCATGTTGAAACCTGGCTGCGCCATTGGTATAATTAACTCGCTGCCTGCTTCTGCTTCTATTTAACAGGTTGCTGAAAAACGTTCCGGGACCGTGTCATTCCAAGCCGATTCGTTCCTATTCGAATCGCTTTGAGCGGAGCTAAGAGGCCCGCGGTGGACTCTGCGAGGAATCTCGCTCTGCAAAAAAATAACTTACGAGACTCCTCCTTCGCAAGCTCATGACCGCCTCCGGCTCCTCGGAATGACAAGGGGGATGAGTTTTTCAGTAACCTGTTAAGCTGGCTTTAATCAGTCAGGACCATGACGAAGTCTAAACAGGTTGTTGAAAAGATGCTTTGTTGACTGTCATGCTGGGCGAAGCGAAGAGATGCTTTTGTTTTCAGGATGGCATGCAGATCCTTAGCCAGCATGACAAATCGGGTTTTTCAGCAATCGGCTGAATAGAAAGATTTGAATTTCATGAAGAAAGATATCCACCCGAATTACCGTGAGGTCAAGGTTGTATGCGCGTGCGGGAGCACGTTCACAACCCGCTCGACTTACAAAAGCGATGTCCTGCACTTGGAAATCTGTTCCAATTGCCATCCGTTCTTCACGGGCAAGCAGAAGCTGGTCGATACCGCTGGCCGCGTAGAGCGCTTCAAGAAAAAATACGCCGCCTCGCGTGCGAATGCTGCGGCAGGAGCCAAGACTTCGCAGGGCTAGATGAGCCATTGAGCAGCGCGTACGGTTCGCTTGGATTGTCACCTAGCGGAAGCGGGTGGCGACCCAACTCGAGGCGCAACCGAAACTTGTATTCCCGCCTTGCGGGAATGACAACAGTCGCTCGCCTTAGAAATAACGCCTGAGCTAACTTGAGAATCACCGAAACCGCTCCTAAAGCCGGGCCATTTCGCCGGCGCCGCGGTTCGGCAGGAGCGCAATCATCCTTGCAAGTTCCGGCGACTTTACCCAGCCCTTTCGTCACCCGCCCTCAGGTTTACCTCATCGGCCGCCAGTCGATCGTTGAGGAAGAATTGTCCAGGTTCCTTGAAGACGAAGGCTTAGCC
>JBOGJZ010000336.1:0-5861 GCA_050745645.1 Terriglobia bacterium
TTGAAATCTCGCCGTCTCATCGACTTCATCCTTATCCTACTCGACAACGGTAGCGTAGAGTTTCCCGTTTTTGGAAACTCTACGGTTTGGACTGTCGATTTTGCAAGAAAGGCCGCAGACTTTCTGAGAAGCGAAAGTCTGCGCTACGCTAAAGCGGCGCTAAGGCGCCACACTCCAAGACGTCAGCCGCCGGAGCGCAAAATCTCGGCAGCCGCCGTATTGCCGCTCTTAACCGCTCCTTCGATTGTCGCGGGCAGGCCAGTGCTCGTCCAGTCGCCGGCCAGGAAGAGACCGCCGACTGGCGTCACAGCCGGAGGGCGGGATCCCACGGCTTCAAGGCTCGGCGAGAACGTTGCGAGCCTTTCCTTGATGACCAGCGAGTGCAGCACGCGAGCCTCGCGCGCCCCCGGCACAAGCTGCCGCAACTCGCCGAGCGCCAAGCGAAGCAGCTCTTCCTTCTCGCGCTGGATGTGCTCGTGCGCCCCGCTGATCACAACGCTCACGTGATGATCGCCGGTTCCCAGAATCTTACTTCTATTGAAAAGCCATTGAATGGAGGCGCCGCGCAAGCCTGCGAACTCCAGGTCCGTAATGTCGCGGTCGAACCAGAAATTCAGCGAGATAATTGGGGTCGGGCGCATGGCCGCGAGGCTGGAGAAGAATCGGCTTCCCGCCAGGATTTCTTTGGGAAGAAGCCGCACGAGCTGAAAGGGTGGAATAGTGCAGACGATCGTGTTTGCCTCGATGTCCGGGCCCCCCGCGAACCGCGCGCCTTTCACGGTCCACCCTGATCCGCCGCGCGCGGTTCCATTGCCATGCTCTGCGGTGAGCGTAAACCCTGTGACATTGCGCTCTAGTTCAACCTTTCCCTGTCTCGCCCGGATGAAACTTGCCGCTGCCTCGGTATAACATTCACTAAGACCGGTTGAGGCAAGCCCAATCCGCGAATCTTCAGGCGATTGAAACAGCGCCAGGCGCAGAACAGGCTCAAAGACCACCGCTGCTGCGATGCGCGGATCCTCATTCAGCGCCGCGATGCATAGCAAGTCCCAAAAGTTCCTTCTCAGACTCTCCGACTGCCCAAGGCGTTCCATCCATGCGTCGACGGTGAGGCGCTCGAAATCTTCCGGCCGCCAGCCGGAATCAGCCGTGCGGAGGGCCCGGCCAAGGCGCAACACCTGAAGTTTTTCGCTGAGGCTGAAGCTATTCGAGCATAAGACGCCAGCCAGCAAATGCCACGGCGCTGGGAGCCTTGGACACACCAGCGATGAGTTGCCGGCGCGATGATCCAGGAAACTGACTGAAAGGCGCGGTTGAAAGCGGATGCGGTCTTCGGTGCCAAGAGTTTTGAGAAACTGCAGCGTAGCGTGGTAACAGCCCATGAAAATGTGCTGGCCGTTGTCCACAATGGAGCCGGTGGGAGCATGGCGGAAAGAGCGCGCCCGCCCGCCGAGATAGGGTTTCTGCTCGATCAAGCGCACTCGGCGTCCGGCTTCTGCCAAAGCGACGCCTGTTGCGAGTCCCGCGAACCCTCCGCCTATAACAAGGACTTCTTCTTCCATGAATAACCTGGACGTCTAATCCTCATTAACCCGATCCTTGCCAGTTTACTCCTAAATAAACTGCCAGCGCTGTCCAAAGTTTGAGCGGACGGGAAAGGCGTATTGGCTCGCCGAAGACGTTGTAAGAGCGCCGTTCAATCTTCCTCAGCAATCGCCAGTAGATCGCGGCCATGATCTCCGCAGCCTTCATTGAGGCCCGGTCCTCTGGAGGAAGCAGGCGCCGGGCCTCACGGAAGAATTTGCGGGCGCGGTCGGCCTCAAAGCCCATGAGGCTGACGAACTCAGGACCGTAGCAGCCGGCGCCGAGAAGCGGTGGGCGCACATTGAAGCGTTCCAGGTCCTCCTGTGGCAGGTAAACCCGGCCTTTCCGCGCATCGCTGTGAACGTCCCGCAGGATGTTGACCATTTGCAGCGCCTTGCCAAGGGCAACGGCGTACTCTCGTGTGCGCGGGTTCCGGTAGCCGAAAATTTCTATGGCAATCAAGCCAATCGTGCTGGCGACGCGGTAACAATAAACCTCAAGCTCCGCAAACGTTCTGTAAGGCGCGGGCTGGTGATCCGTGGCGAGATCCATCTCCAGGCCGGCCAGAAGATCGTCGAAAGGCTGACGCGGAATGTGAAAGCGCCGGACGGCTTCGGCGAGGGTCTGAAGCGCGGCAGATTCCAACTGGGCGGGCTGCTGGCTGTAGCAGGCTTCCAATAAGTTACGGTACCGCCCAATTTCGCGCGCGGCGGCGGCCGGCTCGAGTTGATTGTCTGCCGCGTCATCTCCGCCACGCGCGAAGGCGTAAACGGCCTCGATAGCGCGGCGCTTTTCAGCGGGCAGGAAGAAGAAGGAATAGTAAAAGTTCGTGGTGCGCGAGTCCGTGAAATGCTTTGGGCCGGGAGGGATTGTGACGGGCGCGGGGCTCATAGGTGGAACGGCGCGAATTGCCTCTTTGAGTGCGGAAGCCGGGTAGCGCAGACCTCTGTTTCTGAGGTCTGCGGCTTGTCCGCCGGTTGCGTGGAAAAAGCCGCAGACTTTCTCTAGAAAAGCTAAAGTCTGCGCTACCTCTTGCCGCTACACTACCGGCTGCTTAGCTTCGAATGCTCCGGCCTGGGCCGGAGGCTTGCGCCATGACCGCACGTAAAGTTTCAGAAAATCCGGCGCTGTGAGCGTTGGACGCCTCTGGAAAACGTCGTAATCAACAGCCTGAATCTTTTCCAGAATGGCGGCTCCGCCAAGCCAGGTGAGGCGTAACTGGCGCCGCAGCTCGCGGCCCACGCGCTCAGGAAGCGGTCGCCCACACTCGAAAAGCTCCGAGGTTCGTGCAATCTCGAAGACCATAAGCCGCTTCCAGGATTCTTTGGCCAGCGGCCGGCCTGCAGCGAGAAAGCATTTAAGATCGTCGACCGACAGGCCGAACTGGGCGAGGTCCTCAATCGGCAGATAAATCCGGTCGCGCGCCAGGTCCACCGCCACGTCCTGCCAAAAGTTTGCCAGTTGGAGGGCGGTACAGATGGAATCCGAAAGGGCAAACAGCGCCGCGTCGTGGTAACCGAATAGTTCAAGCACCAGACGCCCGACAGGATTTGCCGACCGGCTCGAGTAGGAGAGCAGGGAAGCGAAATTCGGATGCCGGTTCATGCGGACATCCTGCTCGAAGGCTTGTAGCAGGTTGTCCAGGTTCTCAAAGCTCAGTCCATACCGGCGGACCGAGTCTCCCAGGGCCAGGAAAACCGGGTGTTCGATGTTTTCAGGCGGCTGCTCGAAGCACTCCTGAAGCTGCTTACGCCAACCGGCGATGGCTGCCAAGCGGTCCCCGGCCGTGATTGGCCGCTGCTGCATATTCAGTTTATCGCCCGGCTCATCGGCAAAATCGTCTGCGGCGCGCGCAAAGGCGTAAATAGCGGCCAGCACGTCGCGCTTATCCCGGGGGACCAGCAGGGAAGCGGTGGGAAAATTTTCATAATGCCGGCGGCTGATTTCGCGGCATCTCGCATATGCATCACGAAGCCGTTGTTGCTGGTTTTTCATTCGAGCTGCCTGCGATCGCACGATGCCCTCGATCAGGTTGGCATTTAAAGATCTCTCGATGGCAACGATCTCATTATAAATCCCGCGTGTCCAATGGGAAACCAGAGTTCCGCCAAAGTTGAAAATCATTTGTCCTGGAGAGTGGTAGTGGTAGCCACGGTCAGCGTTTTCCTGACCGTGGGCTTTTGTTTGATTGTGATAATCAAAACCCATGGTCAATCAAGATGCGATTGACCGTAGCTACCCTTCTTTTCAGCCCCTTCGCTAAGCTCAGGGCAGGCTCTGCGGCGTTTCATCGGCAGAAAAACCGCAGCGTTGTAAGGCGAACGCTGCGCCACAAGAGATTCCACCGTAGCCTTGACGGAACCCTGGGCAGCATGGTTCGAGCGCGGAGCGGCGAGTTTAACTCAGGGCTGTCCAAATTAGGTGTCGTTAGTGAGCGGCGGCTTGCGGCAGAAATCCCCGCTGACTCTGACGGCATGAAATCCGCGACGCTCGGCCTTGCCTGCCGCCGGCGTACTGAGACCCGCCGCATTTTTCACACCTATTTTGCCGCCGGGTATCGTGTGACAGGGTTTGCGCGGGATGCCTGCGGCTCAGGCCGCTGTTTTTACGTTATGACGCGAAGCAGCCCCGGAGCATAGCAAATCGTAGCGCAGACTGCCGCGACTTTCGGGATGCCGAAACCGTATAATTAACATTCTCAACCGTGCGAGGCGATGATACGTGGCACACAAAGCTCCCCATAAAAACTCAGGCCCTCCGGGATACGATCTCTATCTGATGCGCCATGGGATTGCCGTGGATAGATCGGGTTCGCTCGACGATGCCAAGCGTGCGCTGACGCCCGAGGGAAAGCTGAAACTCAGGGCGATCGCAAAAGGTCTGGAGTCTATTGGAGCCGGATTCGACTGGATCGTCACCAGTCCGCTCCAGCGCGCCATGGAAACCGGCGAGATCATTGCCGAATCCATTGCCGCAGCAGCGCCACGCGACCTCTGTGAGGCGCTTGCGCCCGGCAGTGAATCCGCCCAGCAGGTGATTGCCTTCCTGGCCAAGCGCCGCGATCGCACGAGCGTGCTCATGGTGGGCCATGAACCGGGTTTGAGCAGCTTGGCTGCTGAGCTCGCAGGCGCTCACTCCGCCCAATTTGTTTTTAAGAAGGGCGGCTGCTGCCTAATCAGATTTGATGAATTCCCTTCCCGCACGCCCGGGCAGCTCTCCTGGTGGTTGACGCCTCGCATCCTGCGCAAGCTCGGCTCATGATTGATACGAATTTGACGTCAACCATGGGATCGTTTAGCAGTTTGTTGAAAAACGTTCCGCCCCTGTCATTTTGAGCGGAGCGAAGAATCTGCTTTTGCTATTTTGAAGGACTTGCGAGATCCTTCGTCGCCTTCGGCTCCTCAGGATGACAGGCGAAGGGCTCAGAATGACGGTTCCATACCGTTTTTTGAGCAACCTGTTATGACTTCTGGTCCAGGAGTATAGTACCTTTGGGATTTCCCTACGGTTCTCGACGAGATCAGCTTTTCTGAGCACAAGAGCTACGATGCGCTTGGCGGCGCGGAACGGGTTCGCAGTGACTGATCCATTGGCTAGCGCCTTTGATCCTCTTGTGATTTTTCAGTTTCCTTTCAGGTTGAGGCGTTAAAGTCTCTGTAGCCTTGGGAGTGGTGAAAAGGGAGGTTGAAGAACATGGCAGGTTGTCTGTTTGGCGGGGGGAAAGCGCGAGGCATGTTTTGCTATAAGAATCCGAAGCGAAAGGCAAGTTCATTCGTAATCATAATCTCGTTTGTGTTGGCGCTTGGAGTTCCAAGCTGGGTGTTGGGTCAGGTTTCAGGCGGCACGGTGTCCGGCAGCGTAACCAACCGCTCTGGCGCCGCCATGCCGAAGGTAAAGGTCACTATTCAGAACGTGGCGGCTGGAGTCGCCAGGATGGTTGCAACGGACACCCGGGGCTTCTACACGGCGCCGGATCTGCCGCCAGACACCTACCAGATGACCGCTTCGGCTCGCGGATTTACTACTGAGGAGCTGACTGGCATCACCGTCGCAGTAGGAGCTAACCTCGTCGTCAACATCGTGATGCAGCCGGGAAACCCGCAAGAAGTGGTGCGAAAGGCGGCAGTTGTTCAAAATCAGAGCTCTTCTGCAACGGGTGGAAACGTCAGTTCTTCTACGGTTCGTAACACGCCGCTGAACGGCCGCGACTGGACTCAACTCGCCACCCTTCAGGCGGGCGTTACTGGTGTCCAGACCGGAAGCGGCTCCGGATCCAT
>JBOGJZ010000337.1:0-7384 GCA_050745645.1 Terriglobia bacterium
CTCGGCATTTCTGACCTCTATGGATCTCCCCGGTTCAAAGCCCGGCGGGGCAGCTCCCATGGCTATGATGTCGCCGACCCCCTCCGGATTAACTCTGAGCTCGGCTCCGAGAAGGAATTCGACGAGATGGTCGAGCGCCTTAGAGATTATGGAATGGGGCTCCTGCTCGATATCGTGCCGAATCACATGTCGGCCAGCTCCGATAATCCTTGGTGGATGGACGTGCTCGAAAATGGCGAGAGCTCTCCCTATGCCCACTATTTTGACATCTACTGGCGTCCTCCAGGCGCGGAAGTTAGCTCCTCCGCCCCGGTTAAAATTCTGCTGCCTGTGCTGGCGAAGCAGTACGGTCAGATGCTGGAAGATCAGGAGCTTCAACTAAAGCTCGATGAAAACGGTTTCTTCATTCGTTGCGGTGACACCAGGCTTCCGCTGGACACCGCGACGATCGGGCCGATTGTAGAGCGCGCCCTGAGTGAGCTCGCTCAGGAGAATGCCATCGCAAAAGATCGCGTCGCGCACCTGCTAAGCCAAATCAGACGCCTGCCGCCCCGAATGGTTCGCGATCCCAAGAAGATCACGCAGAGGCGCCGTCGCCAAGAGACAATCAAAAGAAATCTGTGGCGTTTATTTAGCGGCCAGGCTGAAATACACTCAGCGATCGAAAAGACGATGCTCGCCTTCAATGGCGCAAAAGGAACCCCTGAGAGCTTCAACTTGCTCGACTCCCTGCTGAACGAACAGGCTTACAGGCTTGCATGTTGGGAGATAACTGCAGAGCAAATCGGCTACCGGCGCTTTTTCGACGTGACCGATCTCGTGGGCCTGCGCGTCGAACTGCCGGATGTGTTTCAGGCTCGTCACGGGACCACGCTGGAACTCATCAAGGAGGGCAAGGTCACCGGCTTACGCATAGATCACATCGATGGTCTATATGATCCGCTGGCGTATCTCGAGAGAATGCAGCAGTCGATTCGCCAGGTCAGCCAGAGAAATAACAACGGGGATGGATTTTTCATGGTTGTGGAAAAGATCCTTGCTGAACATGAGAACCTGCCGGAGAAGTGGCCGGTTTGCGGCACGACGGGCTACGATTTTATGAATCTTGCCAACCAGGTCTTGATTGATCCGCGTGGCTTAAGAGACATCCGTGATTTTTATGAGCGCTTCACCGGGTGTCGCCAATCTTTTGCGGAACAAGCGTACGAGCCTACCCAGTGCGTGCTAGAGCATCTTCTGGGAGCCGATGTTAACTCGCTCGCCCATGAACTCGCCCGCCTGGCTGCGGAGGACCGCTATGCTCGTGATGTGACGATTTCGGAGCACAAGGCGGCCCTCAGAGAAGTGACCGCTTGCTTGCCGGTTTATCGTACCTACATCCGCGATTTCCAGATTTCAGGCAGCGATCGAAAGCAGATTGCCTCCGCCGTGGGGGAAGCTCGTCGCCACGCCGCGGGTGAACTGAACGGGATGGCTGGTCTGGATTTCCTCGAACGCGTGCTGCTCCTTAACGACGCCAATCAATCTGAGGAAACTCGCCGCGAGTGGCTCGCGTTTGTAATGCGCTGGCAGCAGTTCACGGGCGCAGTCACGGCCAAGGGCGTAGAGGACACGGCGCTCTACCGCTATGCGGCGCTTCTATCGTTGAACGACGTGGGTGGAAATCCCGGCGCAGAAGGTAAAACGGCCGCCGAATTTCATGAAGCGCTTCTGGCCCGGCTCAAGCGAATGCCGTTCACTCTCAACGCGACCTCGACGCACGATACCAAGCGCAGCGAGGACGTTCGCGCCCGCATCAGCGTTCTCTCCGAATTTCCCGCAGAGTGGAAGCGGCGTATCAAGAAATGGAGCCGCCTGAATCGGTCAAAGGTTCGCGAGATAGCCGGTCGCATGGCGCCAGACCGGAACGAAGAGATTTTCCTCTATCAAACGCTGCTCGGCGCGTGGCCCTTATCGGCCGGGGAGAATGAGGCTTTTCCCGAGCGGCTGAAACAGTACGTCCTGAAGGCGCTTCGAGAAGCTAAGGTGCACACCAGTTGGCGCTATCCTAACTCAGTGTACGAAGCCGCCGTTGTCCAGTTCGCCGGGACCTTGCTCAGCCTCCCCGCCGAGAATGCCTTCGCTCAGGATTTCCTCGCTTTTCAGTCAAAGATCGCCTTCTATGGAGCGCTTAATTCGCTTTCGCAAGTCTTGTTGAAAGCCATGTCGCCGGGCATACCGGATTTCTATGAGGGCGCGGAGTTATGGGATCTCAGCCTTGTCGATCCAGATAACCGGCGGCCCGTGGACTTTCCGGCCCGGATTCGGGCGCTCGAAGAATTGCGCCGCCAGGAAGCGCAGGACCAGCTTGAGTTGGTTAAGCGGCTGATCACCGGCTGGAAGGACGGCCGGATCAAGCTCTACATCACGCAGAAGGCGCTTGAATGCCGCAGAAACTTCTCCGAGGTTTTTGCGAAGGGAGATTACATTCCATTGCAGGCGGCCGGACCGAAGCAAGATCACCTCCTGGGCTTCGCCCGCAGGAACGGGCGCAACTGGGTTCTGGTCATGATTCCGAGGCTGACCGTAGGAATCACCCGGCCCGGCATGGCTCCTCTCGGTGTAAAGACCTGGGGTCGCAGCGCCGTCGAGCTTCCCAAATCGGCCCCTGCGAAGTGGAGGAACATCTTCACCGGGGAAGCGCTGCGTGCGGGGCGCGGTGGAATCCATAGTCTTCCTCTAGCCCAGATCTTTGCGTCGTTCCCCGTTTGCGCGCTGGTGGCGCCGGATTGAACTGCCTGGGCACCGCCTTGACAATCTTGCAATGCGGTCGATAACATTCCATCATCGCACGGCATAGAAGCCTCAAGCCCCAATCCAAATGACCACACCCGGAATGACCGGAGCTAATCAAGCGTTCCAAGAACAGGAGATTTTTCTGACTGGCGCAAACGGGTTTCTGGGCAAAGTGATCCTGGGAATGCTCCTGGACAGGATCCCAGGACTCAAACACATTCACGTTCTGATCCGCCCGCGCGCGGATTTGTCCGCTGCCCAGCGTTTCGCAGCCGAAGTGTTAGCGTCTCCCGCGATTTCTGGAATCGCTACCGTCAAAGGCAGGGAATTTCTGGAAAGCCGGATCAGCGTGTGGGCAGGGGACGTGAGCGCTCCGCGTTGCGGCCTGGACGCGGCCAGTTACGGGCAATTGGCAGGGCGAGTTGGGCTGATACTGAACTGCGCCGGCCGCGTGGATTTCTTCCCTCCGCTCGATGATTCATTCGGCTCCAATGTGGATGGAGTCTCGAATGTTGTGGAGCTCGCGCAGGCTCTGGGAGCGCCGCTGCTGCACGTCTCGACGGCGTTCGTTTGTGGTGAAACGGATGGGCTGGTTGAGGAAACCGAACCCATCCCCGGATTTTACCCGCACCGGCGTGGTCCAGAAGATCACCGGTTCAACCACGTTGAAGAGATGGAGCGGGCGCGAGAGATCATCCGGCAGATTTATGAGGGTTCGGAGTGCGCTGCGGGTGGCCGCCGCTCCCGCGAACTTGCCCAACGGCTTACGGCGCTCGGCCGGCAACGCTCCGCGAGTTGGGGCTGGGTGAACACTTATACTTATTCCAAAAGCCTTGGCGAACAGATCATCGCTTCCACGCCGGGATTAGAGTACGCAATCGTCCGCCCGGCGATTGTAGAGAGCGCGTGGCAATTCCCTTTCGCCGGATGGATTGAGGGCGGCCGCACCGCTGCCCCACTGGTGCTGATGGCGCTCGGAGGACTCAAGGACTGGCCGGTGCGGGAGGATGCGCCACTTGAAATCGTTCCTGTGGATATGACGGCGGCGGCAATCCTTGTTGTGGCTTCGCTGTTGCTTCAAAAGCGACACCGGCCTGTGTACCAGTTGGGCTCGGCGGATGTAAATCCATGCACCCTCGGTTCGATTGTGGAATTGCTGGTTCGAGAGGCGCGCAAGCGCGGTGTGCGCAATGGAGACAGAGCGATAGGCCGCCGGTTTGCGGACTGGCTTGGTGGCGCGCGGCGCAACGGCCAGCCCCAATTTGTCACCGCCGAGGACGCTCACGCTCGCAGGATTCAGCAGCAAAATAAAATCGCGCGGGCTCAGCGATGGCTTCTAGGCGGCCAAGCCGCGCTTGAGAAACTGGGATTTCCAGGGGAAAAATGGCTTGGCGGGTGGGCAGCGGAGTTTCGCAAGCTGGATTTGCAAGCAAAATTCCGGGAGCAGACCTTGGAGCAGTACTTGCCGTTTGTGCTCCAGAACCGTTACGTCTTTGAATCGGAGAATATCCGCGCCGCCTATGCTGCTTTCCCTCTAGAGGACCGCGAGCGGCTTCCCTGGCGGCCAGAAGAGATCGATTGGGAGCGCTACTGGGTTAGCCATCAGATCGCGGGAATCGAAAAATGGGTCCAGCCTGAGGCGGTCCGGGATTGGACGTTTAGTATTTGAGAAGCAGAAAAACTGTCTTATTCGTCTCACCTGTCTCACTGCAAGCTGGTATAAGCTGAGTAAGGATAGACCGTGCCTCTTTTTAGGGCGTGGGGGCCTATTCTCTGTGCCCTCAGCTCCCTCTATGGTGAAACGTTTTCACCATAGAGGGAGCTGAGGATACGGAGCCTGGCGTGTTGGAAAACAAGGTTATAACGCTCTAATCTCTTGATGACGACTGATTCGAAACAGCAGATTGAATCCGATTCCATCGAAGGGCAGATCCTGGAGGTGATCCGCGAGCTGCTGCTTGAGCTTGGTTCCGAGCGGGCGGCGGAAAGTCTTTCTTTGAATTCACTGCTCGATCGTGACCTGGGCCTTGGCAGCCTGGAGCGAGTAGAACTGCTGGTGCGTTTTGAAGCGCGGTTCAAGACCCGTCTTTCGGAAGAAGCTGCGCAGGAAGCGGAGACGCCGGCGGATTGGGTGCGAGTGATTTTCGACGGGAGCAAGGCGACCGGGGGTCAGGAGCGTTACCGTATTGTCCAGCCGTCACGCGATGCGCCGGAAGCGCCGGCCTCTGCCCGAAGCTGGCCGGAGGTCCTCCGCCATCACGCACAAGTTGAGCCTGACCGAGTGCAGATACACCTCCTCGAAGAGGAGTCGGGCCGGGATATCGCATATGGCCAGTTGCTTGAGACGGCCATGCGAGTAGCTGCCGGCCTGCGCGATGCGGGCCTTCGGCCAAATGAGACCGTGGCCATTATGCTGCCCACTTGTGCCGATTTCTTCTACGCCTTTTTCGGCGTCATGCTCGCAGGCGGCGTGGCCGTTCCGATTTACCCGCCTGCGCGGCCCGACAAAATCGAAGAGTATGTGCGCCGGCAGGTCTTAATTTTACGCAACGCCGAGGTACGCTTCCTAATCAGTTTTGACCGCGTCCGCGCTATTTCCCAAATTATGCGGTTGAGCATCCCGAGCCTTCTTCAGGTCACGAGCGTCGAGGCGCTGGCAGGCAGTGGCGCGCGGATTCTCTCGCGCGGCGTCGAGCTGGCGGAAATCGCCTTCATTCAGTACACGTCGGGCAGCACGGGTGACCCGAAAGGGGTGGTGCTGACGCATGCCAATGTGCTGGCGAACGTCCGGGGGATCGGGGAAGCTGTCCAGTTTCGGCGGGACGACACGGTGGTGAGCTGGCTGCCGCTTTATCACGACATGGGATTGATCGGCGCGTGGCTTTTCAGTGTGTATCACGGCGCGCCAATCACGGTCATGTCGCCGCTCGCATTCTTGAGCCGCCCCGAGCGCTGGCTATGGGCGATGCACGATTCGCGCGGCTCGCTCTGCCCGGCGCCCAATTTCTCTTACGAGCTGTGCGCGCGTAAGATTCCCAGCGAAGCGCTTGATGGGCTGGATTTGAGCCGCTGGCGCGTGGCCATCAATGCGGGCGAAGCCGTTTTACCGGACACGCTGGCAAGGTTTGCTGCGCGCTTCAAGCCATATGGATTCCGGGCAGAAAGCTTTGTGCCGTGTTACGGCCTGGCTGAATCTTCCGTGGCGTTGACGTTCACCGCCATGAATCGTGCGCCCGTGATTGACACGATACAGCGCGAGCTTTTCGAATCTGAAGGCAAGGCCGCGCTCGCGGTGCCAGGTGAGACCAACGTGTTGAGATTTGTCGCCAATGGAAGGCCTATGCGCGGCCACGAGGTGAAGATATTGGATGAGGAAGGCCGGGAACTGGGGGAACGCGTTCAAGGCCGCATTTTTTTTCGCGGGCTTTCGCGGACGGCCGGGTACTACCGTAATCCCGCCGCGACAACTGCTGTAATCACTGCGGATGGATGGATGGACTCTGGCGATCTCGGCTACTGGGCGGGAGGCGAGCTATATGTAACCGGCCGGCTAAAGGATTGCATCATCAAATCCGGCCGCAACATTATCCCGCAGGAAATCGAAGCGGCGGCGGCGGAAGCGCCAGGCGTGCGCAAAGGATGTGTAGCTGCTTTCGGCGTCCTGGACCCGCAAACGGGAACCGAGCGGCTGGTTGTGGTAGCGGAAACGCGGGCCGCCGCTCCGGATGAGATGCGGAAAATCGAAGAGGAAATTGTCAAAAAGGTGGACGCAGTGCTCGGGATCCCGCCGGACAAGGTGCTGCTGGTTGAGCCGCAGAGTGTTCCCAAGACCAGCAGTGGCAAAATCCGCCGCAACGCCACCCGGACCTTGTATCTGAACGGCCGGCTCACGGGCCGGAAGAGCCGCCCTTGGGTACAAATAGCCCGTCTGTGGGCCGGAAACTTCCGCAACTGGCTCAGACTCTCGGCGCGAAATGCGGCGGCGTGGCTGCACCGCGCTTATCGCGCAGCGTCTTTCGGAGCGATGGCAAGGCTCGGCGGCATCGCCGTGCGCCTGGCGCCGGGAGACCGTGCTTCAGCTTTTGTGGCGCGCACAGCCGCCCGCGCCATTTTGCGCCTGGGAGGCCACATTGTTAGCGTTGATGGTGTGGCCTCAGCTTCCGGCCAGGGCCCGCTGATCTGGATGTCAAACCGCGCAGGACACCTTGATCCCTTGATTGCCGCGGCCTATTTGCCTGGAAGCGCTCTTTTTGCCGAGGCTCGCGTGCTTCGCGACCTCCCGTCAGCGGCCTGTTTTTTGTTGCAGCCACTGTTGGTTCCTCGGGTTGCAGGCGCGGGGTCGCCGCCGGGTGGAACGCTGCGGGAACGGATCGCGCAGGCCCTCAGACGCGGGAATTCTGTGCTTGTATTCCCTGATGGTCCGGTGGGCGCACTGTCTTTCCGTTCGCGTTTCCGGCTGGAGGCGTTCCACGCCGCGGCGGAGGCGTCTACAGTTGTGCGTCCCGTGCTGTTCCAGGGAACGGCGGGCATCCTGTGGCCGGACGGGCAGTGGGAGGCCAGGGTGCGGAGCTCGCAGATCGGGTTCGAAGGCCCCGGTAGGCCGGTCCCG
>JBOGJZ010000338.1:0-10634 GCA_050745645.1 Terriglobia bacterium
CTAGCACGGCCTCGGACAACAGCGCGCCTTTGCCGGATCCCAGCCCGGCCCAGATTCAAAACATCATTCAGACCTTTGCGGCCAAGGAGGCGCTCTTCAAGCAGGCGCGCGACAATTACACCTATCACCAGAGCAACCGGGTGGAAACCCTGGACACAGATGGCAACGTAACCGGCGTGTGGGAGCAGGACTGGGACATTCTCTTCGACAATAACGGCCAGCGTATCGAGCGAGTCACTTACGCTCCCGAGAGCACCCTAAAGAGTTTGATGGTCACCGAGCAGGATCTCGAGGCGTTCCGGAGCATTCAACCTTTCGTGCTCACCACTGAGGAACTGCCCGGCTATGACATCCGTTACCTCGGTCATGTCCACATCGATTACATCACCGCCTACGTGTTCTCCGTCCGGCCAAAAGTCATCAGAAAAAGCCACGAGTATTTCGATGGGGTTGTCTGGGTGGATGATCACGACTTACAGATCGTCAAGGCGGAGGGTCGAACGGTTCCTGAGCTGCGCAGCAAGAACGGGCAGAACCTCTTTCCGCGCTTTAGCACGTGGCGACAGCAGATTGACGGGAAGTACTGGTTCCCGACCTTCACCATGGCAAATGACACGCTTTACTTTGATTCTGGCCCCGTGCGTATCCGTGAAATCATCAAGTACACCGACTATAAGCAGTTCAAATCCAAGACCCGAATTCTTAAGGTGACGCCGGTGAATCAACCTAGTCCACCCGAGGCTTCCCACTAGCTTTGTGTAATCGAAGGTTCGCGGCGGCGCACCCACCGCTGCAGTCTAGATAATCCGTGAGGTAGCGGCTTGGACCCATTGGAAGAGGGTGGTGGGATAGACGCCAAACCAGACCAGCAAAATCGTGAGTACGGCGAGCGCGATTCCGCCGGTTACCGACAACGCGGGAGCCAAGGAAGAAACTGACGCAGGGATTGCTGGCTCTTCGTGTCCATGTGCGATGCCAGAGTACATAGCCACAATCACCCGCAAATAGTAGAACAAGCCGAATATGCTGCTGACGATCAGGACAAGGACCAGCAGCCACAGGGCCGATGAGGCTCCAGCAAAAATGACGTAATACTTGGCGACGAAGCCGGCCGTCACTGGAATGCCCGCCAAAGAAAGCAACATCGCGGTGAAAACTGACGCCAGCACCGGACGCCGCCAGAAGAGGCCGCGGTAGTCCTCGATGGAATCGGCGTCACGCTCGCCGTTTGACATCACCGTGATCACTCCGAACGCGCCAAGCGTGGTGATGAAGTAGGCCACCAGATAGAAAGTCACAGCCTGGAACGCCAGGAGTCCAGCCGCCTCAAAAGCGACCAGCACGTAACCCATGTGGGCGATTGACGAGTAAGCCAGAATGCGCTTGACGTTTTGCTGCAACATCGCCAGGAAGTTGCCCGTAATCATGGAGGCGATGGCGATGATGGTGAACACGATCAGAACCGGAGCGAAGTGGCGCGAGCCTGACCAGTAGAAATAGCGCAGCAGCAGGGCGAACATCGAGCCTTTTGAGACCGTGGCTACGAAGGCAGTGACGGGAGCCGGAGCTCCTTCGTAAATGTCCGGCGTCCATAGATGAAAAGGCGCGAGCGCCAGCTTGAATCCAAAACCAGTGATGACGAGCGCCGTACCCGCGAGCAGCACGCCGCGGCTCACGTCCGGGACCGTGGACAGCATGTCCCGGATGCGGAGGAAGTCCATGGTCCCAAGCTCCGCATAAATCAGGGCCATGCCAAAGAGCAAAAATGCCGCCGACGAAGCCGCCAGAATCAGATACTTGATGCCCGCCTCAACCGGCCGCCGGCGCATGTGCGGATAAGCGTTCAGGGTGTAAAGAGCGACGCTCAAAATTTCAAGCCCGAGGAAGAAGGAAACGAAGTGGCTGCTTGCCACAAGCACTGCTGATCCGAGCGCGGCGATCAGCAGAAGGGCGTAGGCCTCTTCCGGGTCGCCATCTTGACGTTCAAAGTACGCGTAGCAGAGCAGCGCCACCACGAACGTAGCCGCGATAATGAGGCCCATGTAAAAGAGCGCGTACCGGTCAATCACCAGCAACTCGGTCACGCGCCTTGGAGCTACTGGCGCCACAACCCAGAGCGATGCAAACGCGGCAGCCAGGCCGATGAGTGTAAGCGTGAGGGTAAGCGCGTGGCTGCGCCGGATGGCGATGGCCACGACCACCACGATGGACGCGCCACCCAAGATCAATAGGGGCAGTATTGCGAATAGATCCGAAACGTTCACCGCTTGTCTCCACTCAGGCGCAACAGGCTGGCATGTTCGGCAGTGTTCATCAGGTAAGGCTGATGCGCTGCGTAGCTTTGCAGTTTTACTAAGGCCGCGTTGAAAGTGTTGAATATGGGCTGCGGGTAGACGCCCAGCCAGATCAGTATCACGACCATCGGAATCAGTTCCACCACTTCACGCGGCACAAGATCGCGGACCGACCAGTTGTTAACGTTCGCGCCGTGAAACGCCCCCTGGATGAAGCGCAGCGCATAAAGGGTAGATAGCAGGATGCCCACTGTTGTTGCAATCGTCAGCCCGATCAGATGAGCTTCGTACGTGCCGATCAGCACCAGGAACTCTCCGACGAAGTCTCCGAGGCCTGGCAATCCCATCGAGCCCAGGGCAAAAAACATGGCCGATCCGCTGAGGCGCGGAATAGTGGCCCACAGCCCGCTCAAGCGGGATATTTCACGCGTGTGAGTGCGCTCCTGCACCTGGCCCACAATCATGAAGAGAGCGCCGGTGGAAATGCCATGAGCGATCATGACCAACACCGCGCCGTCCAGCGCCCAGGTGTTCCAGGTGAATATCCCGAGCAAGACAAATCCCAAGTGGCTGACGCTGGTATAGGCGACGAGGCGCTTCAAATCCGTCTGGCCGAACGCCAGCACCGCGCCGTAAAGGATGCCGATTACCGCCAGCACCATGGCAACCGGAGCGAACTCGTGCGCCGCCCGGGGAAAGAGCGGGACTACAAACCGCAGCATTCCGTACGCCCCCGTTTTGAGCAGTAAGCCCGCCAGCACGATACTCCCCGCGGTAGGCGCTTCCGTATGCGCATCTGGCAGCCAGGGGTGCAGGGGAAACATCGGGAGCTTGACGGCGAATGCCACAAAGAAGCCCAGCATCAGCAGGAGGGCCGTGTGCGGAGAAAGATGGGTGCCAAGCAGGTCCTCGTATTCGAAAGTGTAAACCCCGGTCTGCGCGTGGTGAATGAAATAGAGCCCCAGGATCGCAGCCAGCATCAGCAGGCCGCTGAGCTGCGTAAAGAGGAAAAATTTAATAGCCGCGTAAATGCGCCGCTCGTGCCCCCAGATGGCGATCAGGAAGAACATGGGAATCAACATCAGTTCCCATGCAAAGTAGAAGAGGAAGAGGTCTACCGCCAGGAAGACGCCGCTGATCCCGGCCAGGATCCACATCAGGTTCAGATGGAAAAAGCCTACGCCTTCCTGAATTTCTCGCCATGAGGCAAGCACGGAGATGATGCCGAGCAGGAAGGTGAGTGCGAGCAGCAGAAGGCTGAGGCCGTCAAGGGCCAAATGAAAGTGAATTCCAAGCTGCGGGATCCAGCTCCAATTCACCTGTTCTACCCAGCCGCCTTGCGGACTCAGGTGCATTTTGCCGCTGTAGCGTGCCCAGAGATCGAGGGTGAGCGCGAGATCAACTGAGACAGCAATCAGTGAAATCCAGCGGGCGGCGAGCGCGCTGAAGTGTCCCGCAAACCAGGCAACGATGCCTGCTGCTAGAAGAATGCCGATAAGCCAAATCAGGATCATAGGAATAGTACAATGGCTACGAAAACTACCGATCCCAGCACAATGGCGGCGGCGTACCACCTTACGCGGCCGGTTTCAGTGGTTCTCAGAGCGCGGTAGAAGAGTTCACTCAGGCGCGCGCAGCCGGTATAGAAGCTATCCACAATGTCATTCCGGTTTATCCGCGCAAACCACAGAATGGGGCGCACGAAGAGCTGGTCGTAGAGCCAATCCATGCCCCAATCGGAATACCAAAACTGATGGAGAGCCTTTGAGATGGCCGGCGCCGTCATCGCCTCCACAACACTAGGTTTGCGCACATAGAGGTAATACGTGACGGCAACGCCTACGATGAAAGCCAGGGTGACCCATAATTCCGAACCCAGCTCCGACATGCCGCCCGCATTCCCAGGGATTGCGGCTGGAAGCGCGGTCGAGAGAAAATCTGAGAACGCGTGGATGCCGCCCAAAAAACGCGGCGTCTCAACAAAACCGCCCGCGATGGAAAGCACAGCGAGCACGATACAAGGAATCTTCATGGACCAGCCGGGCTTGTGCTCGACGTGAGTCTTCTCTTCACCGAAGAAAGCCACAAAGATCATCCGGAACGTATAGAGCGAGGTCAGAAGGACTCCGAGGACCGCGAGCGCCCATAACGCCGTCGAGCCATGCTCAGACGATTTTGCTTGCCAGATAATCAGGCCCTTGCTGTAAAAACCCGCCGTAATCAGCGGCAAGCCGGCAAGCGAGCATCCGGCAATCAGGAACGTCCAGAAAGCGACTGGCAGCTTCTTCCACAGCCCGCCCATCTTGAAAATGCTGTGCTCATGGTGGCAGGCGTTAATGACCATGCCGGCCCCCAGGAAGAGCAGCGACTTAAAGAAGGCATGGGACATGAAGTGGAAAATGGCGGCGGACCAGGCGCCCACGCCGAGCGCCAGAAACATATAACCAATCTGGCTGACCGTGGAATAGGCAAGAATGCGCTTGATGTCCCATTGCGTGAGCGCGGCAAAGCCG
Source organism: Terriglobia bacterium (assembly GCA_050745645.1). Taxonomy (GTDB): domain Bacteria; phylum Acidobacteriota; class Terriglobia; order UBA7540; family UBA7540; genus RH2-MAG17b. The sequence continues at coordinate 4,808 of JBOGJZ010000338.1, forward strand.
GCGAGGATCAGCGTCGCAATGCCAACTATGGCTACGGCCATCTGCGCCGCAGGAGCAAGGGTGTAGAGCACGTGGGTTCTGGCAATGAGATACACCCCGGCTGTCACCATGGTGGCGGCGTGAATCAATGCGCTGGTGGGGGTGGGGCCGGCCATGGCGTCAGGCAGCCAGGTTTGGAGCGGAAGCTGCGCGGATTTACCCACCGCTCCTCCGAGCAGTAGAAACCCGGCCCAAACCGCGAGCGATGAGCCCACAGCCCAGTGTTGCGTGGCGCGATGCATCAGATCTTGAATGTCAAGTGTGCCGAGGTGGGTAAAAAGGAGCAGCAGGCCAAGGGTCATCGCGGTATCGCCGACGCGGGTGACGTAGAAGGCCTTGCGCGCCGCGCGCCCATTTACAGGGTCCGTATACCAGAAGCCGATCAGCAAGTAACTGCAAAGCCCCACGCCCTCCCAGCCCAGAAAAAGAAGCAGCAGATTGTCGCCGAGCAGGAGTATTAGCATCGAGGCGACAAACAGGTTCATATAAGCAAAGAACCGGCTGTAGCCTTCGTCGCCCTGCATGAATTCAGTAGAGTACCAATGGATGATAAAGCTTACGAACGTCACAACCAGTGACATCAGGAGCGACAAAGCGTCGAGATAAAGTCCGATGTGCGGACGGAAGCCGCCCACGTCCATCCACGTCCATAGTTGCTGGTCGAAAGCGTAGTTGGGTGGGGGAGCAGTGAAGAACTTGTAGGTTATGAGAAGTGTGACAATGCAGGAGAGCGCGATCACGCCCGGTCCGACAATGGCCACGGCCTTGTTCGCCATGCGGGGGCCGAATACGATAAGCACGAACGCGCCCGCGAAGGGAAGAGCCGGAATGAGCCACAACCAATGGAACACGCTAACTAACCCCTCATTTCGCTGACGGCGTCGGCATCTAAAGACTTATGCTGGCGATAGATTTGTAATAACAGCGCTAGACCAACCGAAACTTCCGCGGCGGCCATGGACAGAATGAAAATGAACATCACCTGGCCGTCTGCTTGCCCCCAGCGAGCCCCTGCCACCACGAAGGCCAGGCCGGCCGCGTTGAGCATAACCTCTATCGACATTAATATGAACAGCAGGTTACGGCGTACCAGTAGGCCGATCAGCCCCAGCGCGAACAAGATCCCCGCCAGCAGCAATCCCTGGTTCATGGGTATGATTGTCATTATCCTCCGCCATCTTTTGCCGCGGCCGCACACCCAAGTGATATGCGCCGATCAGCGCGCCCAAAAGCAGAAATGAAGCCAACTCAACGCCCATCAGGTAAGGACCGTATAACGCCATCCCAACCGCTCGCGGACCTACCAATGTGCCGCCCGATTGCGGTCCATTCAAGCGCCCGGCAAGGAATGCCACCTCGGCGATCAGGATAGCCGCTAAAATGATAGGTCCCACCCACACTCCAGGACTGAGCCACCGGCTCTCCTGCTCTATCGCTTGTCTGCCGAGGTTCAAAAGCATCACCACGAAGACAAACAACACCATAATCGCACCGGCGTAAATGATGACTTCAAGCGCGGCCACGAAGGGCGCGCCAAGCACGAAGAACACGACGGAAACGGCCAAAAGCGAGACGATCAGGTAAAGCAGAGCGTGGACGCCGTTCAGCCGCGTCAGCATCAGCACCGTAGACACGATCGCAACCGCAGCCGCAACATAGAACAGCCATTGCATGGGTATAGGCATAGAGATTCTCTTTGCCTCGGCCGGCGTGATATCGGCCGGTGTAGCGGCGACTTTACCTCGCCATGGGGCAGCCTAAAGCCGCCTCTATATTCAACTTCACTTTCTTTTTGGCTTTTACGGCATCAGGCTGTGAAGATCCGCTGGCGGATCTTCGCGTTGCGCCTGGCCTTTGTCCTTGCCGCCGATTTGGACTCCCGCCACCTTCCAGAAACTGTAGTCCGGGTACTTGCCTGGTCCGCTGATCATCAGGTCTTCCTTTTCATACACCAGCTTCTGCCGGTCATACTCGCATATTTCGAAGTCTGGCGTCAGTTGGATCGCATAAGTGGGGCACGCCTCTTCGCAATAGCCGCAGAAGATGCAGCGCGAGAAGTTGATGCGGAAGAATTCCGGGTAACGCCGCCCGTGCTCATCTTCGGTAGCCTGCAAGGCGATGCAGTCCACCGGGCAAGCGGCGGCACACAGATAGCAGGCTACGCATCTCTCTCCGCCTTCGGGGTCGCGGGACAGAATAATCCGGCCCCGGTAGCGCGGCGCGAGGTAGGGCTTCTCCTCCGGATACTGGATCGTCACCCGCTTCCGGAAACTATGCAGGAAAATGTGCCACAAAGTCCTAACGACGCTGAGCATCGGTTTTCACTTTCCTAGTTGCCAAACATTAACAGGCTGCTGAAAAAACGTTCCGAAATCGTGTTATTCCGAGCGCAGCGAGGAATCGCGCTTTGCAAATAAATAACTTACGAGATTCCTTGTCGCCTGTGGCTCCTCGGAATGACAGGATGAATGGTTCTCCTACCGCCCCACCGCCAGAACGATAGCGCCGGTAACCACAAGGTTCGCGAGCGCCAGCGGGAGCATCAGCTTCCATCCCCAAGACATCAACTGATCGAACCGCGGCCGCGGCAAGCTGGCCCGCAGGAGGATGAAGAAAGCGATAAAGAAAAACAGTTTTATCAAAAACCACACGATGGGAGGAAGAAGCGGGCCGCTCCAGCCGCCCAGGAAGAGCACCGTAATCAGCGCCGAAATCAGAATCACCCCCACGTACTCCCCCACAAAAAACATCCCGAATTTCATTCCAGAGTATTCCGAGTGGAAGCCCGCTACCAGCTCGCTTTCCGCCTCGGGAATATCAAAAGGAAGGCGGCGAGTTTCCGCGACTCCCGCAATCAGGAACAGCACGAATCCCAGAAACTGGGGAATCACAAACCACATGTTCTTCTGCGCCTCGACAATGGCCGAGAGGCTGAAGGATCCCGTCATCAGCACCACTCCCATCAGCGACAGGCCCATGAAAACCTCATAGCTGAGCATCTGAGCGGCGGCGCGAAACCCGCCGAGAAGCGAATACTTGTTATCGGATGACCAGCCAGCCAGCACCACGCTATAGACGCCGAGCGAAGACATGCCGAGCACGAAAAGCAGCCCGATGTTCAAGTCGGAGATCACCACTCCCGGCATCACCGGTATCACGACGAATGACATCAGCACTGTCGCCATCACAATAGCCGGAGCGAGCACGAAGACAGCCTTGTCCGCGAAGGGCGGAATCCAGTCCTCTTTGAAAAACAGTTTCACTGTGTCCGCAGCCACCTGCATTAACCCGAACGGCCCGACACGGTTTGGCCCGTAACGATCCTGCCATAGCGCGAGCAACCGCCGCTCTACCCAAATCAGGCCCGCAGCGATGTTCAGCGCTACGAAAAGGACCACGACAACCGTGATGATCGAAACGATGTATGGGTTCATGGAGCTTTGCTAATTACCCGCCCGCCGAATCTGGATTATATGTTCCTTCAACCCTGCGAAATCTTTCCACGCGCCGGCAGAGGCGCGCCCTCAGTCCCGGGCAGTCCAACTGGCAAACCGGCCACGCCAGCGGGTAAGTCTGGCCGCAGTTTCACGGGTAGCCGGTGCGCTGAGCCGTTCCATTGCACGGCGACTTCCTGCCCCTCTACAACGCCAAGCTGTGAAGCATCCTCCGCGTTCAGCGCAACGTAAGGCTTCGGCGCGAGCTCCGCCACGGCTGGGGCCCGCCGCGATAGTTCATCGGAGCCGAAGATGTGATACAGAGGAGCTAGAAGGCGCTCTTCTCCACCCGGCATGGCGGTCTCAGGCGGCGAGCCTCGGTAGCCGCCAGCTTGTCCACTCAGCCCATCCAGTCCCGGCTCAATCAATCGCACCCCAGCATCGCCGGCGCGCAGCGGACCGCCGATCTCCTCTTGAAATTTGTTCACAGATTGAATTGAGTTCCATCCTGGCGACCAGAAAAATGGCGTCAGCGCCGCCGGGGCTTGGTCCGGATAACCTTCCATGGTGTAAGACAGCGCAGAATCTTGATCCTCGGGTGGCTTGGGTTCGCTGACGTTGATATCCGCAAGGATTGCCGTGCGTCCGCTGTAGCGGTGCGGCTCACGCGGGACTTTAGAGCCGCTCAAGCGGAAGGATGCCGATGGCGCGGCCTTCGAGATAGCGCTGAGCGGCGGAATCGCCTTAGCGAGCGAAGCGATGACGTCGTCCAGATCGCGCCACGCTTCTGCTTCCCGCCGGCCTGCCTCAAGCATGGCATCGCGCAGCCAGCGCCAGCTTTGTTGCACATCTCCCTGCGGCGGATAGACGCTGAAGAACCGTTGCGCGCGGCCTTCGCTGCTTACCAACGTTCCTTCGCATTCGGCAAAGCTCCCGGCGGGAAGGAGAAGTCCTGCTTTAGCAGTCGTGGAATTCGAGAGCACGTCAAGTACAATCACGTGGCGCGCTTCGTCCAGCAGCGCGTCTACCTCGGCGCGCGGCGCGCGGCGGTAAAGATCATTTTCGAGGATCACTACCGTGTCCGCCTCTCCGCTTTTGACTGCCTTAATCATTTCTCCAAGGGGTCTCGCGCCCATCAAGCCAAGGCCAAGGCTATTGCATTCCGGTAACGTGAAGCTCAATCCGGCTGGTTTTCCGGCACGGCACAAAGCCCACGCCACGTTGGCCGCCGCCTGAACCACTTCTTCGCTGTTCAGGCTGGATCCGGAAACTACCACCGGCCGTTCGGCGGATTTTAAGGCTTCGGCGATCCGGTTGGCAAGCGTTCTCACGTCTTCCGGCAAGTTGGGTGCGTCCGGGGCATTCGCGTCAATGGCGTGAGCCACGGCGAAGCCGAGCCGGGCGATCTCCGCCGGAGCAGCACGGTACGTCTCCGCCGCCACGTCGTCCAAATGCGTAGCGTGGGTGGCCGCGACGAACAGAGGTGATTTCAGATCTTGCGCGGCTTCGCGCACCGGGTGATCCAGCCACGCCGGAATTCCGAGTTTCTTAGCCAGCCGGAATCCTGCCTGGCGGGCGGATTGCCGCAGCGAAAGCGCCATGAGCGGCGCGACGTTGGTCACGTCCTCGCCAAGAATCAGCGCCGCGTCTGCGTTTTCGAGCTCACGCAACGACAGGGTGCGCGCCGGGCCGGTCTTCAGCAGCTCGGCAATAAGGGCCGTCAGACGATACTCCGCTTCCGCCACGCCCGCGTAGAAGCGCTCTGCACCCACGAGCGCCCTGAGCGCAAAGTTGGCTTCGAGTGACGCGCGCGGCGAGCCGATGCCGGCTATCTTGGCCGCCGCCAAGGTGGATCGCAGATACGTTAGGGCCTCTTGCTTTGCTACCGGCTGCAACTGCCCGTCCTTGCGCAGCATGGGCCGCCGGATGCGATCCTTGCTGTTCACGTGTTCGTAACCGAAGCGGCCGCGGTCGCAAAGGAAATAGCCGTTCACTTCGCCGTTGTAGCGGTTGACGATCCGCCGCAGGGAGTCGTAGCGCTCTCCAGCCGTTGTATTACAGCCAAGGCCGCAGTGGACGCACACCGACGGCGCCATCTGCAGATCCCACTTCCGGGTGTAATGCTGTTTGAGCGTCTTGTCAGTGAAGACGCCGGTTGGGCAGATTTCTACCAGGTTGCCGGCAAACTCGTTTTCAAGCACGCCTTCCTGCTGCCGTCCGAAATAGGCGAGATCGCGTATCTTGAACACATCCAGGTCCCGGCCTCCGGCGTATTCGCGGTAATAGCGCACGCAACGATAGCACTGAATGCAGCGGTTCATCTCGTGGTTTACGAACGGCCCGAGATATTGGTT
>JBOGJZ010000339.1:0-2173 GCA_050745645.1 Terriglobia bacterium
GCCGCATACCTCTGGAGGTGTGCCCCACCAGTAACGTCTGCACCGGCCTCATTCCTTGCATTGAACAGCATCCGCTGCCGCGATTTCTCGAGGCCGGATTGTGCGTTACCGTGAATTCGGATGATCCAGCTTTGTTCGGAGCCAGCCTCGAAGACGAACTCAATCTTCTCCACACCGTGTTTGGACTGTCAGCAGAAGCAATCACTGACATTTGTGCAAACGGCATTCTCGCTTCCTTTGACGAAGAAAACTACAAACAGGTGCTATTGGATGACTTGCGTAAATCGGCGGCAGGGGACCTGTAGGCTAGCGCCCAGCAGATAGCGCAGATTCCGCACATTTTCAATCCTGCGGCTTTTGATTTGCAAAACAGGGAAAGACCCCACCCACTAGACGGTAGAGTCGAAGACTAGCGCCGGGAGAGCGCAACGCCTGCTTTGCGCGGCTTCCCAACCTAAGGGACAAGCAGCAGGCCGCACATCAACCTGCTGCCGCTGCCCCTTTCGATCCCGCCCGCGCACTGGGGGGAGCAGCCGCTAGCGGGATATTTTAGAGTTGAGGTTGGGCACGCCGCGTAAGGGCTACCTGCCCGGACTGTGATGGTTCCGGGGAGGACGCGGCGACGCCCACGCCTGTTCCCGTGTCGGGAACTCCGTTGAGACCCGTCGAAGTAACCGCCTTCTCGGTTAGCGGCTTGGGCACGCTGACATAACCGTGCACCGTATTCTTTCCGATGCGGTTCACCACCAGCTCCAACGGCTGTGAACTTTCGGCGGTCTCTAAGCTGATCGGCTCATACAAATCCACATTCTTCTTCTCGATCTGATAATCGTCGACCAGCAACACCATGTTGTAGTTCTTGTGCTTGGCATTCGTATGCCTCAACGAAAGGCTGAGCGGACCCGCCCGCTCAAAGCGCTTCGACTTTGCGAGGTCAAACTCAAAGTAGCTGCGCTGCCCCAGCCGCTCAAGCGCTACCAGTTCAGCGTGATTGCGGGCAATCGAACCGTCCAGATCACTCAGCGAGCTGCGTGTGGACGTCATGCCGTTATCAAGGGCGGCGCGAGCCTGCGCCAAGTCCTGCTGAGTAGTTGCGAGCTGTTTTGCCTGTTGAGCGAGTTCCTGTTTCATCTGCCGCTGCCACTTCGATTCCATGGAAGCGCGATGCACGGCAACTCGACGACGGCCAGCCTCGGCCGCTGGTTGGCTCGCTTCGGCGAACTGACCTACGCCAGGCCACGGCTGATTCGCAGGCAGCGGCAATTGCGGAAGCACCGGAACGCTTAGCTCCTTCAGGTTGGTTTTGAGCGAACTCACCTGGCTGCGCATCATGCTTAACTGGCGTTCCAGTTGGCTATTGGCGAGGACGAGCCGCTCCGTATCCTGCCGTTCGCGGATGATGTAGCTCACGCCCTCTCCTGCCACGAGCACCAGCCCCAACCCGGCGAATAGGAGCCATCGGCCTATGCGGGAAGACTCGAAACGCTCGCCCGTATCCCGTCCTGATCTACGTGACACGCCTCCTGAATTGGGCACGACACCCTCCGCCGTGTTGTTTAATACTGCAAGTCGGTTGCCAGCGTCCGGCCACGAGAATCCCTGAAAGTTGTTCAATTTATTCGGGCTCGACCACAGGTGGCACAACTTAAAATGAGCAGAAATTTCCCGGTGGAGCAAAAAGTGCAGGCTTTTTCGCTGGACTCGATTTGCCATGACGCCAGCGTCTGCCTTGGACGGGGCCTCTCTGCCCCTCTAAATTTCTTGTCTCATGGGTCTCATAGGTCTCCTTCGTCTCGTCTGGAGTTGTTAAGCTGGATGAATTCCATAGCGTCGGATCAAGAGGCGCTGAGACTATGGCTCTCATCTTTTGCAAACCCGGTTTCACAGGAAAGAGGCTGGCGGCCTCGGTCTGGCGCGCTAATCGGCCTCCAGGGGTGGAGGGGGACCGAAGCGAGAAAACGCTTTGGAATCAGTAAGGAGCAGGCCGAGAATAGCAGCCCTATCCCGGATTCGGATCCTGTGGTAGCGCCGCGGCGCGCCAGGGCGCAAGGAAGGCGGCGAGCAGACTCCTTGCGAAGAGCTCGGAACGACATTCGGACTTATGCAACGAACTTAATAAGTCGGGACGCTATTGTAATGTCCGGTGATTGTCTGGGGTTGTCGCGCCGCCGTC
>JBOGJZ010000340.1:0-3225 GCA_050745645.1 Terriglobia bacterium
ACCAAACGGTATGTGACTACTTGCTTCTATTGCTCAGGCGTTTATCGCAATGGAAGGCCTCATAAGATATAGCTAGAAGAGCGCATCCATTAAGTTATCCGCCCGAGCTGGTAGCCACGGTCAACGCATTCTTGACCGTGGGTCTTTTCTATAACAAATCCACGGTCAATTCGCACGGCGATTTGACCGTGGCTACCCTATCGGGGAGAACGTGTAGCGCAGCGTTCGTATTGTAACGCTGCGGCTTTTTGCGGGGCCATGGGCAAGCCGCAGGGTCAAAGAGCGGACCCTGCGCTACAAATCCTGCACCAAATCTCTTCCAAATATATAGCTGGTGGCTGGTAGCCACGGTCAACGCGTTCTTGACCGTGGCCTTTTCTATAACAAACCCACGGTCAATTCGCACGGCGATTTGACCGTGGCTACCCTCTCTTTGGTTCACAACTGCGCATTCATCTCATCTTGAAAACCCTAACCGATTGGAGCGAGCTTACCAGCCTGCAATCTCCTCGTTGACCTCAAGCGCGAGCCGGCCTTCTTTGGGCAGAACCTGCACGGGAAGCTGGTCCACCCAAATGGAGACCTGAAGTGAAGCTGTCTGCTGAGGATCAAGCTGGAGCGCGGCATAGGGGAGGCTCATCTCGAAGATGTCTTGATAGGCCGCGCGGATGACGGACTCCGGCTCGTCAGGAGCCGGCATATACTGATCGTCCCGCCAGAGATCTATTGCCTCAACACGGCCTTGAACGACCTTCACGTGAACCCTCAACTGGCGTTCAGGGTCAACGCTTACGCGAATTTCAAAATCCGTCAATTTTTTGACCGGTTCAGACTTAAAGTCCAACCTGAGATAAATGGCTAACTCGCTGCGGCCATAGTAAAGACTTTCCACCAATTGTTCTGACTCATGAAGTGAAGCGGAGCGGTGGTCGGGCGTATAGGTTCCGGCGCTTAGCCACTCAAAGTACGTGGTGAGGCGTCCATCCACCGTAGGATTGATCTGGGCGCTCGGCAAGATATTATGACCGATGCTGACGGGCCGCTTGATGGGAACGGCCAGCTCGTCCGGCGCCTGCCCGCCGAGCAGCCGGTAAATGGCTCCAAGATGCTTGCGGTAGAGCCGGTCAAACTCTTCATCGTTTGGCGAGGACTGCTCCGGCCCATACCACCAGCACCAGTCGCTGCCCTCGGCGATCCACAGCTCGCGCCGCGCCAATTCGACGTTTTCAGGAGCAATACCGGGGTTACTGGAGTTTGCGGCGAAGTAATCCCTGGCGTTACTCAGTAAATCCCAAGCCCGGTTATCCTCTTCATCTCCGATCCAGACGTTAAAGTTGGCGTTGATCCACGAGCCGGGCGTGAGGCGGGGAAGCTGCAGGGGTTCGACCACCTGTAGAATCTCACTAGGCGTCAGCGCCTCAAGATCAGGCTCCGAGGCCAGCAGGCCATAGAAGGCGCGCAGAAATTCCCGCCCATTGCCGGGATAGTATTCCCACGCGTTTTCCCCATCAAGGATGATGGAAATCACCGCTGGCTGGCTTCCGGTCGCGCTGGCTGCGGAGCGGATACGGTGAATGAGATCGTGAGCCGCCGAGTCCGGGTCCATGCGTGAATAAACGAATCCAATCAGATCGGAGAGTTGGAGGTTCCGGAAAAATATGTCGATTGAGCCGTCTTTGAGCTGCAAGCGATGCGGCTGACAAAGCGGGTATCCGTCATAAAGCTCGCCGTCCTGGTTGCGGTGGAAGTAAGTGTGGATTGAACGGCCAAGAACGCCCTCGCCGGTCGCCGTCCAGCGGAACCCTTCTTCCACGGCCAGTTGCAGGGCTTGCTCGGACACGCTTCCTTCGCTCGGCCAAAGGCCGGAAGGCCGCCTCCCGAAGATCGACTCATGCAAGTGAACGGCTTCGCGCAATTGATCGCGCGCGTCCTCCGGGTGCTGAAACCGCAGGCGCGGGAGCCGCAACCCCGGGGAGGATTCTGCGCCCACGTTAGTGTCACATAGCAGGGGAAGAATGGGATGGTAGAACGGCGAGGTTGAGAGCTCCATCTGGCCACGCTCCGCGGCATGGCGGTATTCCTCAAGTGTTAGTTTACATATTTCTATTTCTTTGGCCCGCAGCTTGCGCTTATCTTCTTCCGTGTAGTTCCTCTGCCGCGCCACAAGAGAGCTAATGTCAGGATCGTTCGAGAGGTAAGTTTCATCGAACCACGCCAGCTGGGACAGCACCTGAACATCAAGTATATCTTGAAGTCCTGCAAGGCGGTCGCCTCTAGGTTCGCGGCCTGAGCCCGTTGACTTGTGGAACAACTCCACGAAGCGAGGGTAACGGCTGAGCAGATGGTCGTGGTTCAACTGAAACGCGTACCCGGCCAGAGTTTCTTTCTCCGGAGGCGTCAATTCATTGGCCGGCTTGAACGCGAGTTCGTAGCTCTCTTCACGGGCGCGGTCTTCGGCGTAATCGGAGATTTGAGAGACGAGCGAGGGAACCAGATTGAACGTGACGTGGACGGAAGGGAAGTCGCGCATCATGGCGGCCATGCCATAGTAATCCTTCAGGGTGTGCAGCCGCACCCAGGGCATGGCATAACGGTCTTCCACTAGGTCTTTGTAATAGGGCTGATGCATATGCCAGAGAAGCATGACGCGCGTTGGAGGCATTTTTCTGCGGTATACTCCCTAACGAGAGATGGCGGCCGTTTTGGCAGCTTGCTGGAAAAGGATTTGAAATCTGTCATTCTGAGCCGATTCGCTCCTATTCGAATCGCTCTGAGCGGAGCGAAGAGGCTCACGGTAAACTCCGCGAAGAATCTGAGCCTCTCCTTTTCAATAAGACAAGCAGATGCTTCGCTCTGCTCAGCATGACAAAATCGACTTTTTCAGCAACCTGTTAAGGTTCAACTAGGCCGCCGCGGATCGAACTAACAGCCTACTCCGGAAATTTCGGTCAGGCGCCGCTTCCCCCAGGAGGTCACCCCCCGCGAAAGCGAGGGTCCAGTGAGGCCCAAAATGGATTCCCGCTCCCCCGCCTGCGCGGAGGACAAGCTTTCGCGGGAATGACATTTTCGTGCTTTGTGGGTGTCGCAAGGCGGCATAAACGACTGCCATGAAGATTTTCACCCGTTACGTCCTAAAAGAGATTTCCTCCCATTCCTTGCTGGGGTTGCTGATCTTTACCTTCGTGATCTACTTCCCGCACCTGAACAAATTGCTGGAGCTCGTGG
>JBOGJZ010000341.1:0-2615 GCA_050745645.1 Terriglobia bacterium
AGCAGGAAGAACTGCAGGTCAGCTTTCCCAAGAGTCTGTACGTGCAGATCAAGAGTCCAGACCTCAAACCTGTGATCACGGAACAAGGTAGCCTCACGGTGTATTCGTGGAAAAGCTCAAACAGCGAAGTCAATACAACGAGCCAACCGGCAGATGCCGAGCCATCCTTCCCAACGGTTGAGATCACAACATTCCGTAACTGGCAGGAGGTGGGCCGGTGGTGGGCCACGTTAGAGAGCCAGGCTGTAAAGCCCACGCCAGACATCCGTGCCAAAGCTGCGGAGCTAACCAAGGGCATGACAACCGATGACGAAAAGCTGCGCGCTATCTATCACTATGTCTCTACCGAGTTCCGCTATATCAGCGTCTCATTTGGCATCGGCCGCTATGCGCCGCATACCGCCAGCGAAGTGCTGAGCAACATGTACGGCGACTGCAAGGACAAGCACGTGCTGCTTGCGTCTCTCCTGCAAGCAGCAGGGTTAGACGCCTACCCCGCCCTCATCAACGCGACCGCGAAAATCGATCCCGAGGTGCCTTCGCCCGCGCAGTTCGATCACGTCATCAGCGTGATTCCTGAAGGTAAGGACCTTGTTTGGCTGGATACCACGGCTGAGGTGGCGCCGTTCGGCTTTCTCCTGACCAATCTGCGCGGCAAAAAGACCCTCTTGATGCCGCGCGGCAAAGAGCCGTATCTGGCCAAAACGCCGGCGGACCCGCCATTCAAAATGTTTCAGAGGTTTTATGCCAACGGGAAGCTCAGCGACGATGGAACTTTCACCGGCAAAATGCGCCAAATTGCCCGAGGCGACTATGGCGTGGTTTTGCGCATATTGTTTTTCCTGACGCCTCAATCCCAGTGGCAGAACCTGGTTCAGAGGATCTCCACGCTTTCGGGATTTGGAGGAGAGGTAAGCAACGTGACGGCGAGCGACCCTTCGGATACTGACAAGCCGTTTGAATACTCCTACGACTACATTCGCAAAGATTTTGGCGACTGGTCAGCGGGCAAAACCGTGCCAGCGACAATGCCTATTTTCCTGCCGGCCTGGACGATAACGGGGAAACAGCCTTTGACGCCACTCAAGCTTGGCTCGCCAAACGATATTATGCTCAAGTCGAGCATCGAACTACCCAAGGGTTACACCACTGTCTCTTTTCCGACTTCCCTCTCAAGGGAAGACTTCGCCGATTACACCTCCTCCTGCTATTCAAGAGAGGGTGTTTTTTACACCAGCAGGCGCCTCACCATCAAGGAACGCGAGATACCTGTTGCCGAACGCGCCATGTATGAATACTTCCGTACGACTGTGAATGGCGATCAGGACCGGACGATAACGGTGGCGAAAGATGCTGCCGCAGCAAACAACCCCGATGTCAGCGTGGAAGCCCTGGGTTTGATGGATCAAGCGTATGATGCGTCTCAGGACGGGAATCTCAAAGACGCTTTGGCAGACGCCCAGAAGACCATTAAGCTGACCCCAAAGTGGTCAGAAGGGTGGGACGAGCTCGCCTTCGCCGACCTTGGCCTTGGCCGGAATCAAGAGGCACTGTCTGCGCTCCACACCGCCATTCAGCTTGCTCCGAAATCCCCAAGAGCTTACGTCATATTGGGAATGCATCTGGAAAAATCGACGCATTATGGGCAGGCCAGACAGGTCTGGCGCAATCTCCTCAAACAGGATCCGGGTAACTGGATTGCCGGGATTCACCTCGGAGCATTGTTGTTACAGGAAAGAAGGTACAACGAGGCGTTTGCGGTGCTAGAGCCGGCTGCGAAGCAAAGCGGAGAGCTCGCCGACCCTAGATACGATGCCATGCTGGGGGTAGTCGCGCTGCGTGCCGGCAAGACGCAGGAGGGAATCTCTGCGCTGGAAACCGCCGTGAAACTCAATCCCATTCCGTTCATCTTGAATAATGCCGCATACTACCTGGCTGATGCGAACGTCGATATGGCAGAAGCGCAAAGCTATGCGGAGAAGGCCATCAAAGCCGATGAAGCGACAGCGGCTCAAATCAGTCTGGACACGCTGCAAGATAAAGACCTTGGCGCCATGGTCATGCTTGCACACGAATGGGACACGCTGGGTTGGGTCTACTTCCGCGAAGACAAATTGCAAGACGCAGAGAAATATCTCAAAGCGGCTTGGAATCTTGAGCAGGCTCCGGCCGCGGCCGACCATCTCGGCCAGCTTTACGAGAAGCTGGGCCGAAGACAAGCAGCGATTCACATGTACGCTCTATCGGCTGCCGACCCGGACGCTCCGCGCGGTGCAAGTGACGCTAACCTCGTCCGCCTCGTTCCGGTAAACGCCAAGCGAGACGCGCTTATCGATCGCGCCCGCGCGGAGCTTTCTCAAATGCGCACGGTGCAACTGGGTAAAATGCGCGGCCGCACCGGAACGGCCGAGTTTTGGGTGCTTTTCTTGCCTGGGGCAAAGGTGGAAGGCGTGACGTTTGCGAGCGGCTCGGAGCAGTTGCGCTCAGCCGCGCAGTCTATCGCGCACGCGCATTTCCAGGCGCCTCTGCCGGATGATTCTCTTACGAGGATCATCCGCCGCGGAGTGCTGGTCTGCGAGGGCATGGGGCTTAATTGTGATTTCACGCTTCTCCCC
>JBOGJZ010000342.1:0-4419 GCA_050745645.1 Terriglobia bacterium
CCAGACAAGCTGAGGCGCGTCTGCGCATTTATCCACTGTGGATTCATCCGTTACCACAGCCAGGCCACGACTGAATATGGGCTGAACGGTATGCGTGAACACCGAGAAGGGAGGATAGAATTTGAGACGGCTCACGACCTTGGGGGAAAAGCTCTTCGCGCGTCCGGCGCGAACGCCAGCAAGACCCGAGATATCCAGGATAATCTGTCCTCCATCGATGTAGCCCATATAAGCGCGATCGGGCCGATCTGGAAACACTTCCACGCAGTGAAGGCGATAACCTGTGTCTGTTATTTTGTCGCTTGGAAGGCGCGGTGGCAGACAGCCCGGAAGACAAGCATCTCCCACCTGCGTTCCCGGAAGCCACCAGCGGCCGACCTCACGCGGATGACGAGGATCGCGAAGATCCACCACCATATAGAATTGGTCGTCATGCGGATTGGTTGGGTTAGAATCCCGTGCCCCGGTGGAAAGGTGTGCGAATTGGCCGTCTACGTACCATAACCAATGAACGCCCCGCGAGTGCGGGCCGGACGTATCGAAGAACGAGAGGGCAAGGTCCTGCAGGCTCTTTGCCTTCTTAATGCGTGCGAGATCGGAAACATCGAGCACCCACATGCCCGCCGGCTTTTCACCCCACTTTTCAGTTTGGTCCGCGACCGCAAGCACGTTTCCAGAAAGGCTAAGTGAATTGCATCGCGTGACACCCGGATGTGGAGATGGAAGCTGGTTGAGCAGCACGGGATTAGCAGGATGGGTGACATCAACAATGCTGAGGCAAGTTTGGACCCCCGCATGGGCGATATACAGGATGCGCCTTCCGCCGGGCCGCTGCTGAATCGCCATCCCCTCGCCTCCATCGCCGTGGCCGTTGAGGTCATTGTGGCTGATGAGGACCATGTTCTTTCGTTCCGCCGCCTGCTGCGCTTTGGCGACTGACGCCAGCGGGCTAGCCATGATGCATGCGAGCCCCGCAACGATAGCAAATGACCGGACACTCATTGGTGTTCTCCCGTCAATAAGGAATATAGTCAACCCTTCATTGACTGCTCACAGGCTTAAACTTCTGCACCCTCCGGCCTATATCGGTTTCTGCGACATAGATGTTACTTTTGGAATCGACGGCCAGGGTGTGACAATGGGTAAATTCACCTACTTGGTGACCCGGCCGGCCGAAGCTCTCAAGCATCTTCCCGCTGGCATGGTCGAGAATATGAACCTGTTCGTTGCGCCCGTCTGCGACGTAGATGTACTTTTGCGCCGGATCGTCAGAAAAAGCCATCCACCATGCTGTTCCCCATGAATCAGGCGTCGGCTCTTTGCCGGTGTGAATCCAGATGTTCCTCTTGAAGTTACCCATTTTGTCGAACACCTGGATCCGATTACCTTGACGGTCACATACGTACACCAGGCCGTCATTGCCAATCACGACGCAATGCACTACCTTCATGAACGCGCCGCCCACTCCCGCCGCCGCTTCTGCTTTTGTACCTTGATGACCCCACTGCCGCAGGAATTTTCCATTGCGATCAAATACCACGATTCGGCTGTCTCCGTACCCGTCTGCAATATAGACATCGCCATTGCTGGGATCAACTGCGACCGCCGCAGGCTCATTAAGGTACTTGTGACTGGAATTCAGCGCCCTACCCTTAGCAGTGCCGTCCGAGGTATCGAAGACTCCTTTCACGCCGATCTGGAGCAAGAGTTTGCCGTCGTGCGTATACTTCTGCACGATGGCATCTTCGTTGCCGGCTATCCACACGTCATTTTGATAGTCAACGAAACATCCGTGAGGAGAATCCGGAAGGACCTTCGGATTTCCCCACGAATCGATCACGTTGCCCTCGGGATCATACTCGATCACAGGAGGCGCCGGAGTGGCAACCAACGCCTCCTTGGGCTGCAAATCACCCCGGTTAACCTCAAACACGTTATCGTGCGCATCCACACAAATCCCGCCTGCCCGTCCAGTTACCCAAGTATCCGGCAATGGCTTTGGCCAGGAAGGATCGACCACGTATTTGGAGGGAATGCTCTGCGCCTGTACCGGCAGCGGACAAAAGGATACAAGTGTGATGGCCAACCCTGCGAATCCGGCCGCAATGAGAATGGCGCCCGACTTCTTAAAATTCATCTGATCCTCCTGTGTAATCAGCGGCTGCGGCAACTTAGCGGCCGCCGCCTGGTCATTCGAGATTCATTTGGGGCTGCGAAGATGTCCTCGGCCACGGTGCAAGCTGTGGGAAACGAAGAGAGTCACCCGACCTGTTAACGCCATTTAGGAGAGATAGATTCCTTGGCGGATGTCACTCCTGGGGAGGCCAGTTTGTCCCGCGGGCAGACTTTTCCGGCACCGTATTTCGTCCAGGCATGGTCACGCTTCTTTAAGCAACCCATCTCATTCTCCCCAGTCCTTGCGGCAGGTACGCAGATGGAGAAGCCTTTGGCCTGGACCACCGAACCCACTGTGGGTTCAATTTACCAACTGACCTTCAGCGCGAACTGAATCTCTCGCGCAGCATTGGAAGTTGCATCGATAGAGCTTGCGCCCGGCACCACTGATCCGTCCTGGTTAAAGAACACTTCGTTATCTACCGGGACAAGGAAGTTGGCGCGGTTGAGGATATTGAAAAACTCGGCCCGGAACTGCACATTGAAATTCTCTGAGATTCTCTTCACTGGAAAGTTCTTGAAGAGCGAGAAATCAAGGTCGAAAAATCCGGGGCCCACAACCTGATTCCGACCCAAGTCTCCCAGAAGATTCGAGCAGTATACCTGGCCGGCGGGAGGAGGAACGCCGGCCCCTGAGAATGGATTACATTGGGCGGCGAACGAAGCCGGAGCCGTGGCAGGCGAGAAGCAGTTCAGGTTGAAGTAAGATCCCACGCTTCCATTGACAGCGCTGCAACCCGGCAATCGATCGACATAGTCCACTTCGGTGTCGCCTGCATTCCGGCCGAGCGGATCCCCTCCGACAACCGGCGTAAAGGGCTGGCCGGTTTGCGCCGTAAGGATGCCGCCAACTTGCCATCCGCCGAGGATTGCGGATGCGGCTCCACCAAGGGCCGATGGAGCGGGAAGGTCCCATATCGCGCTGATGACGCCATTCTGCGTGATGTTGTAATCGCACCGTCCCTTGTTAAGCTTTGGATCGAAATAGAAGGAGTCGACAATCGAATTCTGAAACTGATCGTTAAAGGAGTAGGACGAACTGGTGTCAAGGCACTGGCCCCAGCTATAGCTCCCTTGGACCTGGAAGCCGTGGCTCAATCTTTTGGTCACTCCAGCTTGAAGCCCGTTGTACCAGCCATCTCCGATCCACAACTCCGACTTCATGCCGCCAAAGTTAGGATTGATCTTTCCGCCGCCGGTTACCGGCCACATATAGCCAGCGGACGTTAAGGTGGGGAGCGTCCAATTCACGTCGTCAAGCGAAGTCGGCCGATGAACCGTTCGCGAACCCACATACGCTAGGGTGAAAGACAGGTCACTCGTTAGGGAACGCTGTATATTGAAATTCCAATTCATCGCATACGAATTGGGGGGATCCGGCTGAAGATACTGAACATTAATTTTTGATGGTCCCAGCGTCGTAGATTTGATGATTGGAAAATCGCCCGCCACCAGGTTGCTCGCGCTGTACGTCACCTGATATGGAAACTCACCGGCGCTCGACTGGTTGTAAGTGTAGGGCAGAGGCAGCAGGTCAAAAATTCCGAATCCGCCGCGAATGGAAGTCTTGCCGGTGTGGAATGGGTCCCAGGCAAAGCCGACCCGCGGCTCAAAGTTGCGAAGCGTTTGATTGTGCAGCCAGGCTGTTTTAGTTGGGGTCAAAGTGGGACTGGTGAGATCGAACAGCTTCTGTTGCAGGTCATGAGCTTCAGTCGGAAGCGTTACCGGTTCATAGCGTAATCCCAAGTTGAAGGTGAGGTTCGGTTTAGCTCGCCAATCGTCCTCGGCGTAGAGACCGAACAAGGTCTGCCGGCTGCCTTGCTCAAGTCCGCTCCCGGTTCCCAGTCCGATGAAGGCCTTGGGCGTATCTTGCAGGAAATTCGCCAGGCTGCCAAAAGTGAAGTTTCCGGTCGATCGCTGCCTGGTTAGGTTATTAAACTGGATGCGTTCCACGGCAAACCCAAACTTAATAGAGTGGCTGCCTTTGGTCAGGAAAGCATCGTCATAAAATTGGAAGGAATTCTGGACGAGCAAGTTCCGGCTGGCGCTGCCAACGGAGTTGGTCCCTGTGAGACCCGGAACGGCCAGGATCGGAGCATTTCTCCCCGGGAAAACGCCGAGTGCAGTGTTGGCAGCAATGGGATTGATGGCGCCCACGACTCCTCCATTGATCCCATGGGAGCGGCTGTAACCGAATCGAGCCGTGTTCACCAGCGTCGAGCTGAAGATATGAGTCTCTTCCAG
>JBOGJZ010000343.1:0-2664 GCA_050745645.1 Terriglobia bacterium
CTTTCACGGCTTCGAGCGTCTGCCGGATGCCGCAGCTCTCTCTCATGATCTGGCCTGTGCCAAAAGCATCGCCGGGGCCAAGGATGTTTCGTTCGCGAATGTCATAACCATCGACGCCAACCATTTCCGCGAGGATATCCATGATTCCCTCTATAGCGAAGTGGGCTTGATTGGTGCCGAAACCGCGCATGGCTCCGCTCGTGGGGTTGTTGGTAAACACGGCCTTGGATTCGATATCCACGTTGGGTACGCGATAGGGGCCGCATGCGTGGCACGCAGCGCGAAGCAAACATTTACCACTAGTGCCTGCATAGCCTCCAGCATCGCCCACGATCCGGGCGCGCACGGCTAGCAAATGGCCTTCGGCGTCTGCGCCAACCTTGTATTGCAGAGTCATCGGATGGCGCTTCGGGTGGAGCTGCGTGGATTGCTCGCGTGTGAGGACGGTTTTCACAGGACAGTCCAACAGATGCGCAGCCAGCGCCGTCTGAGCTTGGATGGAAAGTTCTTCTTTACCGCCAAAGGCGCCTCCGCTCGAAGCCAACTCGACTTCAACCGCGCCGGGCGGCAGGTTCAAGACTTTGGAGATCTCGCGTTGGTCGAAAGTTGATCCCTGGCTCTGAGAGAAAACCTTGACCCCCTTCCCCTGAGGCAGCGCCAGACACGCTTCCGGCTCGAGAAAGGCTGGTTCGATCGGCTGAGTCCGAAATGTCCTCTCGATGATATGCGTTGAAGCAGCGAGCGCCGCCTCTACATCGCCGCGTGAAAATGCGGTGGTTTCGAGGAGGTTCGGATGTTCGTGCAGGTTGCCGGGAGCATGCACCTGAGTGGCGCCGGGTTTGAGCGCCGCGAGCGGATCCGTCACCGGCGGGAGCACATCGTAGTCCACCTCAACTTTTTCAGCGGCTAGGCGCGTGTGGAAAGCCGAGTCACCGACCACGAGGGCCAGCATGTCTCCGACGCAGCACGTGGTTTCACCGGCCGCCACAAAAACAGGCAAATCGGGAATCACGAGGCCAGTACCCCGCGGACCCGGAACATCGAGCGCAGTAAGAATTCTTACGATTCCTGGCATGGCCTCGGCCGCAGAGGTGCGGATCGCCAGAAGCTTCGCCCTGGGATGCGCGCTGAGCACCGGGGCGGCATGCAGCATTCCCGGAACACGCATGTCGTCAACAAATGGATTCTCGCCTAAAACTTGCTCAAGTCCGCTATACCGGTGCGCCGACTTGCCAACACCATTCGCATGATTGCCTGTCGCAAATTTTGGGTTACGGCGAAATCCGAACTCCTCACCGAAAAAGAAATGCCGCCTGGGCTCACGATTTGGTGTGTGTCCTCCATTCTTCCACGCATCACCCGCCGTTAGAATGGCGTCGATTATTCGCGCGTAGCCCGTGCAGCGGCAAAGATGACCGTCGAGCGCCTTCGCCACGATTTCACGGTTATTCGCCTGTCCCTGCCGCATTAGCGCTGATGCCCGGACCACGATGCCGGGAATACAGAAGCCGCACTGGACTCCTCCTTCGATCACGAAAGCTTCCCCCAATATTCGGCGCATATCTTCAGGGAGACCCTCAAGCGTGACCACCTCACGGCCTTCCATCTGCTCCGGATTCCGCAGGCACGAAAGCACCGGGCGCCCGTCCACCAGAATCGTGCAACAGCCACAGGCGCCTTCGGGCGCGCAGCCGTTTTTAGCAGAAACGATCCCGCATCGTTCGCGCAAAAAATCGAGAAAATCCGTCCCGGGATCGAACGAGATCGTGGTAGGTTTACCATTTAAAGTGAAATTGAGCTTAGGCAAACAAACCTCCTCTCACGCGCCAAGCCAGATGATCTAATTCCGGTAGAAAAGCGCTTCTTGTAGCTATCTTACTCTCCAATCGTTTGAATTGAGCCTTGCTTCTATCTTACCACGGCTGTCAGTTACCTTTCAGGGAATTGCAGCTTGTGCTTGCACATGGTAAGGTACGGATGCGTTGCAACAATTGGAAGATAACGTCGACCGAAAAGGGGCGTTACCAAGGATGGCATCTGAGATTCTTCGCTGCACTCTCTCGAAAGTCATCCATAGCCTGTCATTCCCGCGTAAGCGAATCCGGGATGTTTCATGCTGTTCTGGCCCCCCGCTCCCCAGCCTTCGCGGAGGACAAGCTTCGCGGGGGTGACAGGGCATGGCGACTTTCATCTACATGGGTGAGCCAAAGTGGTAGCCACGGTCAGCGTTTTCCTGACCGTGGGCTTTTGTTTGATTGTGATAACAACAACCCACGGTCAATTAAAAACGCAATTGACCGTGGCTACCCTTCTTTTCAGCCCCTTCGCTAAGCTCAGGGCAGGCTCTGCGGCGTTTCATCCGGGTAAGAAGCCGCAGCGTCATAAGGCGAACGCTGCCTACAAGAAGCTCAACCGTGACTTAGACGGGGGGTCCCTATGCTCGCTGAAATTTCTTGTCTCATCGGTCTCATGGGTCTCCTATGTCTCGTCTGGAGTTGTTAAGCTGGATGAATTCCGAATCAAGATGCGCTGAAACTATGGCTCTCATCTTTCGCAAACCCTGTTTCACCGGAAAGAGGCTGAAGGCGCGGGTCTGGCGCGCTAACCGGCCTCCAGGGGCGAAGGGGGGGCAAAGCGAGAAAGCGCTTTGGAATCAATAAACAG
>JBOGJZ010000344.1:0-4504 GCA_050745645.1 Terriglobia bacterium
CAAGCGCATCGTAGCTCTTGTGCTCAGAAAAGCTGATCTCGTCGAGAACCGCAGGGAAATCCCAAAGGTACTATACTCCGGGACCAGAGGTCATAACAGGTTGCTCAAAAAACGGTATGGAACCGTCATTCTGAGCCCTTCGCCTGTCATCCTGAGCGAAGCGAAGGATCTTTGTATTTCGCTCAGGATAAACTCCGCGAAGAATCTGCTTCCTAAATCGTTGCAGGAGCATACGAGATTCCTCCTTCGCTACGCTCAGAGCCTGCCCTGAGCGTAGCGAAGGGGACCGCCTGAGGCTCCTCGGAATGACATAGGTTGGCGAGTTTTTCAGCAGCCTGTTAAAGCGAGATTAATGTTTTTGCAGAAAAATAGGCGGCAGCCAGGGGTGGCGGCGGAATCAGGGCTAGCCTAGTCTGAATCCGGCCCGGGCGTTCGCTTTCTGGTGCGGGCCAGATAATAGCGCGCCGCGCTTTGCAGGTTTACGGCGAAGTCGCGAAGGCGAGCGTCGGCGCCTTGGGTTCCTGCTTGGCCGCACTCCGCGATTGCGTCCACGGCCTCCTGCGCAGCCTGCCGGTAGCGCTGCCTTTCTACAGACGAGATCGGGCCGCTCTCGAGGAGGCTCGTTTCAGGCTTGGGTCGCGGCGCCGCCCGCCGCTCCGCCCGGATGCGAAAGGAATTGCGCGTCTCTTCATTCGGGCAGATCTGCAGCATTCGAATCAGCCACTCGCCTCCAGGAGTCAGGATGCCGGCTTCCCACTTCATATAGGCTGGCAGGCTGCAACCCAGGATTTTCGCCATCACTTCGGGCGACCGTCCGAGAGCCTCGCGCAGTCCCCGGATAGCGGCGGGGAGATCGATCTCGCTGAAAGTAAAGGTCTCGTTCATAAGGCCGCCTTGAGAAATCGCTCCATAGTCTCGTGTTAAAGCGTTGAGTTGCCGCCGGACCATCATGCGCGAGTCATCGAGTCTGGCGCAAGCCCAATGCTTTGTAAGGCGTGGAATTGCAAAAACCTTTGATGCTCAGAGAGACGGCCGCACTATCTATAACAGCTCTACTGCTGCGCATTTCTTGACTTTGGGATACCGACAAAATAGAATTTAAAAGGTGACTAAGGAGGCGGTGATGAGCTCGTCGTGCCCCGGTCTAAATTCGCTAGAGGCGTGGTGGCATGGCCACTGCATTAGGGCGTTATTGCTGGCGCTTGCAGCAGGCGGCTTGATCGCCTGTGCGCCAATGGCCTATGCCGGAGGGAGCAGTTCCTCGAATAGTCAGGAGAAATTGACCAAAGAACAGAAACGGCGAGAAAAAGCCATCCGCAAGGAAATGGAAAGCCCCTATAAGAAATGGATCAGCGGGCCTATTTCCTACATTATCAGTCCGCAGGAACAATCCGCATTCAAGAAACTGTCTACGGACGACGAGCGCGAGCAGTTCATCGAGCAGTTCTGGGAGCGGCGGAATCCCAACCCCGGTGATCCGGAGAACGAGTTCAAGGAGGAATTTTACCGGCGCATCGCTTATGCCAATGAACACTTCGCTTCGGGAATCCCCGGGTGGATGACCGATCGCGGCCGCGTTTACGTCACCTGGGGGCCGCCCGACTCGATTGAGAGCCACGATAGCGGCGGCTCGTACACGATGAGCCCTGACGAGCAGCCTTCATACTCCGCAGGTGCGTCGAACGGCTCCGGCGGCTATATGGAAACCTATCCCTTTGAGGACTGGTACTACCATTACATTCCCGGGATCGGCGAAAACGTGAAGCTTGAGTTTGTGGACCCGACAATGAGCGGGGAATTCCATCTGAGCATGAATCCTTGCGAAAAGGATGCTCTAGCTGAAACGCCTGGCGACCCGTCAGGGTGCCAAGGGCCTATTTCGAGAGGAATTTTTTACAATCCGAGTTCCTTGCTTTCGCAGGACGTGGGCAGCGGCTATTCCACCATGACCGCGATGTCTGGTTTCACGCCGGAAAACATGGAGGAATTTACTCAGCTCGATACCTATGCCAAGATTTTTAGTCCTCCGCCAATGAAATTCAACGATCTGCGCTCCGTAGTGACCCACCGCATCACGGAAGATATGCTGCCTTTCAAGGTGCGCACGGATTTCGTCCGCCTGACGGAAGACGCCGTGCTTGTGCCGATCACCGTCCAGGTGGCTAACAGGAACCTCGAATTCCAGAACAAGAACGGCGTGATGCACGCCACTCTGGATGTTTTCGGCCAGTTGAGCACGCTCGGCGGACGTGTAGCCTCTACGTTCGAGAATACGTTAGTGCTCGATGTCCCGCAGGACGAATTCTCGGCCTATTCGACCCATAAGTCTGTCTACCAGAAAATCATTCCGTTGCGGCCCGGGCATTACAAGCTGACGGTGGTCGTCAAAGACGATAACAGCGGCCATATGGGCACTACGAGTGTCGGTGAAGTCGTTCCTGAATATCCGGATGGTTCGCTTGAAAGCAGCTCGCTTATCCTCGCGGACCTGATCCAGCAAGTGCCGACCACAGACGTTGGAAACGGACCTTTTATCATTGGCAGCAACAAGGTGCGGCCGAGCGTAGGCGATATTTTTAACCGTAAGCAAAACCTGGGCATCTACATGCAGGTTTACAATCTTGGCGTGAGTCCCAAAACACACCGCCCTGACGCCGAGATCGAATACGAGTTGATGAAGAATGGCAAAACGATTTTTGCATCAACTGAAAATGCGAGTCAGATTCAGGATGCATCGAGCCAGTTGACTATTGCGAAGACCCTGCCTTTGAAGCCGCTGACCCCCGGCGACTATACAGTGGCCATTAAGGTCACGGATAACATCAAGAAGAAAACGATTTCTCCGACCGCCGCTTTTGTGTTGCAATAGGAACCGGACGGCTTGCCCCTCGCTCCGGCACTGCACCCGGCGGTGGGCGATCGCCGGAATGGCAACCGCTGAGCCTTTGCCTCTGCTCACGCATCCAATACGTGAGAACTCCCTGGAAAGAGCTGAAGTGAGGTTGCAGCTTTATGTGGAACAACCTGAAGACGACCGTATTGCTAGCCGGGCTGACGGGTATCTTGCTTGCCATCGGGCAGCTTTGGGGAGGACGTGAAGGTTTAACCTTTGCTCTGATCATTGCCGCCGCCATGAGCTTTGGCAGCTATTTCTTCTCGGACAAGATTGCCCTGGCCGCCAGCAATGCTCAGCCTATTTCGCGTGAGGAGGGTCCAAGGCTGTATGCCATAGTGGAGCGGCTCGCGGCGAAGGCGAACATTCCACCTCCGAAGATTTACATGATCCCCACCGATTCCCCCAATGCGTTTGCAACCGGGCGCAACCCCAATCACGCGTCGGTAGCCGTGACGCGCGGAATTCTCGACATATGCGATGACGAAGAGATCGAGGG
Source organism: Terriglobia bacterium (assembly GCA_050745645.1). Classification (GTDB taxonomy): domain Bacteria; phylum Acidobacteriota; class Terriglobia; order UBA7540; family UBA7540; genus RH2-MAG17b. The sequence continues at coordinate 3,393 of JBOGJZ010000344.1, forward strand.
AGTGCTCGCCCACGAGCTCGGCCACGTGCGCAACCGGGACATTCTGACCAGCGCTGTGGTGGCCACAATCGCCGGAGCGATTACCTACATCGCGCAGATGGTGATGTGGGCGGAAATGTTTGGAGGCTTTGGCGGCGGTGGGGATAATGAGGGAGGCGGCGGCATGCTGTCTGCCTTGGCGATGATGATTGTAGCTCCGCTCGCTGCCACGCTCATTCAACTGGCGATTTCCCGGTCCAGGGAATACCAGGCCGATTCAACCGGCGCGCACATCACAGGAAATCCACAAGGTCTGGCGCGGGCCCTGGAAAAAATCGATCAGTGGTCGAAGCGGGTTCCCATGCAGGTATCGCCTTCCATGGCGCACCTGTACCTCATACAGCCTCGTACAAGAGGAGCATTCTTCGCCGGCCTCTTTTCCACCCATCCTCCAATCCAGAAGCGAATCGACCGCTTACTGAGCGGGAACTACTGACCAGCACTTCTCTCGCGCCGGCGTGTTCGCCCTGCTACCAGCCGTGTGTTCACCCCTCCTCACAGTTGATCGTGTTAACCTAACCCCTGACAGGTTGCTGAAAACACGTTCCAGAGCGGTGTCATTCCGAGTGTCACATGGGCCCTCGGCCCAAATTTCTTGTCTCATGCGTCTCATGGGTCTCCTTCGTCTCGTCTGAAGTTGTTAAGCTGGATGAATTCCATCGTGGCGAATCAAGATGTGCTGAAACCATGACTCTCATCTTTCGCAAACCCGGTTTCACCGGAAAGAGGCTGAAGGCGCCGGTCTGGTGCGCTAACCGGCCTCCAGGGGTGACGGGAGAGCAAAGCGAGAAAACGCTTTGGAATCAATAAGGAGCAGGTTGAGTGTGGCAGTCCTATTCCGGATTCGAATCCCGTGGCAGCGCCGTGGCGCGCCGGGGCGCAAGGAAGGCGGCGAGCAGAGTACTTGCGAAGGGGATCGGAATGACATTCGGACTTATGCAACGAACTTATACGCCGGGATACAAAAGATCAGGCTAAAAACATGGACCGCAATCTGGAGGGGTTGACCGGCGTAGAGTTTGACTTGGCCGTGATCGGCGGGGGCGTGAACGGAGCCGCTACGGCGCGGGAGG
>JBOGJZ010000345.1:0-4152 GCA_050745645.1 Terriglobia bacterium
ACCCGAAAGCTAGCCCAGATTTCAGCCTGGTCCTTTCCATCTACGCGGACCGTGTTGTGCGCTGCCGTAGAGCGCTCGTAGTGGCGATCCTCGCCACGCTCGTAGGTGCTCACGCCTGTATCGACGACCACTCGCCTGCTGTGGAGCGACAACTCATAGCTCAAGATGTCACAATGCCCGTGGCCGGGTTGGCAATCCGGACCGAGAGGCCCGCAGTCGAAAATCATGCAGCTCCCCGCTCCAGGATCGCGGATGACTGCGTATCCAGTTTCACGAAACACCGTCATCTCGGAGCGCGGACCAAACCGTTGCTTGGTGGCGTCCCGGCAGCGGCTCAGAATGTCCGCTGCCGGGCTCGTCATGCCGAATACCGCATCGTTGAAAAGCGGAATCTCACCATCAGGATGAAGAATTTCTTGGAGAAACACGGCCATCAGGGTTATTCGCTCCATCAATTCGGTTCCGCAGCGAATCTCCCGGTCACAAGCCGCTGCAAGCGCCTGGAGATCAAGAAGGTCTTCGAGAACTTGGGCGTGATACATGGGAGAGCGTTCAAAGTGCCCTCCATCGGAAAGAATTTGCTCTCTCAGCTCTTTGGCTAAGAGCCTTTCGCCCCTGGACCACCACCTTGCGCTTTCGGGAGATTCGAGCAGAGCGCCGGCAAACATCAGCGCCTTGCCGTTCTTCAGAAGATGGTTTGCCATGATATCCATCTCCAACCGGCCCTCGAGCGCGAGCGTCTGATCCCGCAAACTACCGAGGAGCGTAGAAATGGCCTGCCTGTCACTCGCGGATGCGCAGCTCGGGGCGTTGCGAACAAGAAACTTCAGCCAATTCACAATCCGCATCGAGAGCGGATAAGAATCCCAGCCAACCTCCGCGCCTGTTGCATTCTGATTGCACCAGTCAAGCGCCAACTCCAAAGCCTCAGGAAGAAGCGCGCGTCTCCTCCGGACGCTGAAGTCAACATTCAAAAAGTCAAAGTAGTTGAGGTGATACAGCCAAAGCCGCTCGAACCCGGTTGCAGACCAAAGGATGCGATTTGAGCGCTCCTGGCGAACGTTCAGGAAATCAAACTCTCGCGTCTCAATCATCCGTAGAGCTGCTGCTGGCTGCCATTCAGGAAATCCCGGCGTGTGCAAGAGCTTCTTCAGCTCCACCCGGCATGGCTTCACCGTGCGGAGTTTTCGCGACCGGAAAATCCGGTGGCGGACCAGGCTGACGGCCTGACGCGCGCGTAGATGCCGCACCGTCCGGAAATAAACGCCGGCCGTGGGAGCAGCTAAGCAGGCTGCAAAATCGGGGAGCTCAATTTGCTTTTGGGGATCGGCTGAGAGGGAACCGAATCCAAGTACTGTCGATGCCATTCTTCGAAGGAAATCAGGGCCCAAAGGTGAAGCGAGTAGTCACGCCGCCCGGCCAAATGATCTGAGATCAATTCTTGGACCACTTTTGGGCAGAAGTAACCTCGCCGTCGAATGCTGCCCGGCGATAGATAGCTGCGCAGTAGTGGCTCCAGCCTTCCTTGCATCCACAAACCCATGGGAGGATTCAGCCCAAGTTTGGCTCGCCGAAGGATATTTTTGGGGAGCCAACCTCGCGCCGCCTCGCGCAGCAAAATCTTGCCTCGGGTCAGACCCAATTTATAGCGCCACGGCACACGAGCCAGCTTTTCAACCAGCACGTGATCGGTGAACGGAGAGCGAATCTCCAGCCCGTTCGCCATGCTCATACGATCTGAACACCGCAGTATGTTGTAAGGAAGGAAGGAGTGGAGGTCCACGTAATTCACCCGATCCACAAAATCGCCAGGCCCGCTTCTCTTGAACAGATCGAGCAGAAAATGTGAGGAATCGTAGTCACCCAATTGATGGCTTAATTCCGGCGAATAGAGACGCCGCCGCAGACTGCCGGGAAAGTACGAAACCCAATCCACGTACATCTGTTCGGGTGAAAGGGAGCTCGCCGTGAGGAATTCGCGCAAACGGCGTCTGAAGTGATTGCCGTTGGCCGGCTCACTCCAATAGGCTGCTCCGGTGGCTGCGATTCGACGCAGAAGCTCAGGCGTTTTTCGATACCATTCAGCCAGCATCACGCCGCGGTAGCGAGGGTATCCCAACAAAACCTCATCACCGCCGTCCCCGGTCAGGGCGACGGTCAGGCGCCGCTTCCCGGCTTCTGAAAGTCCATAAGTCAACAGCGAAGTAGGATTGCCAAATGGTTCGTCGAAATGGCGCGTCACCGTGGATAGCAATCCGGCCGACCCGGCCTGGATGGTCTGCTCGCAAGCATCAGCTTCAAGCGCTTCGCCCACCTGGCGCGCATAAAGCCGCTCATCATAATGCTTGCCGCCTTCGGCAAAGCCGAGGGTAAACGTCTTGACGCGCCCTTGAAGCTGCCGCGCCATCAGCGCCGCCACGGCGCTCGAGTCTAAACCTCCACTCAAAAAGACCCCGAGCGGCACATCGCTCTCAAGCCTGATCTCCACAGCTTCGCTCAGGCTTTGGCCCAGATCTTCCGCACATTCCCGAAAGTTTCTATCGCCTGGTTGGAACGTCACATCCCAATAGGGTTCGGATTGAATGCGGCCTTCCCGCCATTCGATCTGATGGGCCGGAAGTAATTCGGAAATGTTCTTAAAAATAGTGTGTGGAGCGGGAACGTAAAGGTATGAGAGATAATCATCCAGCGCAGCATAGTTAAGCTCGCGCTTAACTGCGGGGTGAACCAACAGCGCCTTCATCTCAGAAGCAAAAAGCAACGTCTCGCCAACCTGTGTGTAATAGAAAGGCCGGATTCCAAGCCGGTCTCTTGCAGCGAACAACCGCCGCTCCCCCTCATCCCAGACGGCAAACGCAAAGGCTCCGCGAAGTTTCTCGACCGCTGCACGGCCCCAGCGCGCGTACGCTTCGAGTAATACCTCCGTATCCGAATGGGTACGGAATCTAACCCCTTGGGACTCGAGCGTGCGCTTCAAGTCGCGGTAGTTGTAGATCTCGCCATTGAAAACGATCGTGTATCGTCCTTCGGCTGTCGTCATCGGCTGGCCTCCTGTTTGGAGGTCGACCACGCTGAGCCGCCGATGTCCTAATTGGGCATGCTTTGAATAGAAATATCCCTCTCCATCCGGCCCGCGATGGGCGAGCGTACGCGTCATCTGCCGGATATCCCCGCTTTGAACCTCGCCTACAATTCCTGCTATGCCACACATAATGGGTCCGTCCTGGCCGGCTTACCCTCAGCCGTCCGCTCCAGTACGGCAACAAATTGGGCTGCAATCACATCCCAACTCGGAAGGCCGGCGACTACTCGCCGCCCAGCGTTGACTAACTTCAGGCGCAAATCCTGGTCTGCCATAATCGCCAGCATGGCATTCGCGACGCTCTCAGGATCGAGAGGATCGAAATAAAGGGCAGCCTCTCCGCACAAACCACGCGCGAAATCGCGGCCGCTGGTGAGAACAGGCAATCCCCATTTCATCGCCTCGGAGTAGGTTCGGGTATGCGACTCGAGCAAAGTAGGCAAGACCAAAGCATCCGCCGACGCAAAGGTATGCGCTAGCCTGCAATTTGGAACCGGACCCATGTTAGTCAGCACATGACTCAAGCCTTCTCGCTTGATGCGGTCGAGGAGCTTACGGGCGCGAGGATGCTGGTTCGCGGAGATTGTGATTAGACACCTGACTTGCTGAGACGTGCGGGCCAGTACCAGCTTCAATGCTTCAGGCAAGATTTCCAGATTCTTATGAGCGTAATATCGCGTGAGACAAAGAAAAGTGAACGGCCGGCTCTCCCGGTCAGATCGCACCACGGCTTTGAGACCACTATCGGCGCAATCAAGAGGATTCGTAATCACGCTTATCTTTTCAGGATCGAACGGTTGCAACGAAAGAAGCCGCTCACGCATGATTGCGGTTTGCACGACGACATCGCGCCTGTTCCGAAGCGCCCGCAAAGCGCTTCTACCATAGGCAAGAATAAGCCTTTCCCGAAAAGTCAGCCGCCGCTCGGCTACCGGTTCGCGGTAAGCCAGATATGCGTTCTGGATCAAAACCGCTGTGGGACATGGGCTTCGATGGGGAGCAAAATTGCCCAAGCAGAGTAGAGCGTCGATGCAATTTTCTGCACAAAAGCGGGGGACAGCCCGTTGAAG
>JBOGJZ010000346.1:0-5697 GCA_050745645.1 Terriglobia bacterium
GCATGCCACGGCCACCGAGGATCGTCGAGTAGCGCTCGAGCCAGAGCCACCAGGTCCGCTTTGCCGGACGCAATAATCTCTTCCGCTTGTTCTGGCTTGAAGATCATGCCCACGGACTGAGTGGCGATTCCTGTTTCCTTCCTGACTCTGGCCGCCAAAGGAACCTGGTAGCCGGGCTCTACCGGAATGGAAACCGCTGGACTGATGCCTCCACTCGAAACGCAAACGTAGTCGAGACCTTCTTCGCGCAAGGCGCGTGCGAAAGCAACTGCGTCCTCAATGATCCACCCGCCCTCGATCCAATCCGTGCCGGTGATGCGGGCGCCGAGCGCTACGTGCCTGGGAATCACCGCGCGAACGGCTGCGGCGATAGCAAGTGGGAAGCGCATCCGGTTTTCAAGGCTTCCGCCGTATGAATCCCGCCGTTGGTTTGAAATAGGAGAAAGGAACTGATGCAGGAGATAGCCGTGAGCGGCGTGCAACTCGACAACCTCAAGGCCGATTCGAACCGCTCTTCCCGCCGAGCTCGCAAAGACGTCCCGGATCCTCTCCATTCCCGCTTCGCCCAGCGCATCGGGAGCCGGCCAGCCCGCGTCGAATGGTATCGGAGAAGCGCTCACCGTCTGCCAGGGGTCATCGCCGGAAGCCAAGGGGCCTTTGCGATCGCCCCACGGCCGGTACACAGATGCTTTGCGCCCCGCGTGCGCTAGTTGAATTCCGAAGCGAACATTGGGACCCGCGAAGCGGCGGGCGGCGGCGAAAATCCGGCTCAGCGCCGCCTCACAGTCGTCTGAGTAGAGTCCAAGACATTGGTGGGTGATTCGGCCTCTTCTTTCCACTCCCGTTGCTTCCGCCATAACAAGGCTGGCGCCTGAGTAGCCAAACTGGGCGAGGTGCTGGAGATGCCAATCAGCCGCTACGCCGTCATCAGCGCTGTACTGACACATCGGCGAAACAACGATCCGGTTTGAAAGTTTCACCGGCCCTAACTGAAATGCGCTAAAGAGCTGGCTCACGCGCTATTCTTCCTAAAGGGTAAGTTCTGGTCAGAAGCTGTCCCCTGCTACCCTGGCTCCGTGTGCTGTTGCTCGAAAACTTTGCGCAAGAATTCCTCAGTGCTTTTCAGGCTTTTGTGCTGTGCGAAAATTCCGTCCACGATCCGCTGAGCTTCGGCATGGGAATAATCCAGCTGTTCGAGCACTTGCAGGGCTTCAGCTTTCATTTCCGAGGCGGATTCTTTCTCTAAGGAGAGCGGCTCTTCGGCGGGAGCCAAGGCGAACTTGACCATTCTGCCTCGCAATTCGGTGACCATGCGCTCGGCGGTTTTGGCGCCGACAAAAGGTAATTCCTTAAGGAAAGCCGTATCGCCGCTCTCAATAGCGCGCGCGATTTCGTTGATTGGGCGTACTAAACACTTGAGGGCGCGCATGAAGCCGACGCCCGGCACGGTTGTGAAAGTCTCAAAAAATTCGCGGTCCAGCGGATCGAGAAAACCGATCAGGCGAGGCGTCAGGTGCCCGCCGCCAACTGCGCCGTCGATGTAATAGATCGTGTAAATCGTCATCGGGTTCCGCCGCTCGCATTCGCCAGCGTGCCGCAGACGCGAGGCGATACCCGACGGCACCAGAATCTCGTAGCAGACGGCGTCCACCCTTACTACCAGGGCCGTGCGCTGGATGCGGTCATAAAGCACTTCGCCCGTGATTTCCGTGATCATGGATTACCTCGCGCCCGGCCATGCCCTCTGCTTGAGCAGTATCCCGTTGCTATACTTTGCCAAAGCTGTTCCATCCCTTAATGTTCCGCAATGAATGGACGTAGCAGAGGGCGGCGGCCAGCGCGTCAGCAACGTCCGGAGGATGGGGTGTGCTCTCCAGGGAAAAGAACTGCCGGACTGCGCTCTGTACCTGAAACTTGCTGGCGTTACCGTTTCCCGTGACCGACTGCTTAATCCGTTTGGCCGGAAGACTTACAACAGGCACTTCTGCCTTGCTCGCCGCAAGGCAGATCACGCCGCGCGCGTGACTCATCAAGATAGCCGTCTGCGGATAAGCCGAGTGGCTGTAAACCTCCTCAAGGCACATCAGGCGCGGCCGGAACTCTTCGAGGAGGCGCTGCACCTCGTCAAAAAGTTGTTTCAGCCGCTCGGGCAGGTTATCCCGCTGCGCGCGCGGCAGGCGGATGATACCAGCCTCGGAGAGCTTAACGTCCGCGCCGCAGCATTCTACCAGACCGTAGCCGGTAATGTTGAGCCCCGGATCGATTCCGATCACGCGCTTCGCCAGGCCGGAGGTCATTTGCATTGAAGAAGATTGTACCGGGAAATACGCACAGGAAGAAGATTAAAATCGGCGGCGCGACCGCGCCTCAGCCGAAAATTTCACTTAGTGGAAGCGAAAAGCCCGGGAGTAATTTCGGCTCTTCAAATTTGTCGCCCGCCTCTGCTGTGCGGACTTCAGGTTCCAGCTTGCCAGGAACGTAGCGATAGGCGAGCCGTGTATTGGGGTACATGAGCCACACGGCTTGGGCGCCCGCTTCAAGGTACTGGGATACCTTCAACAGCAGGTCGTCAGCCCGGTCGTTCTTGGACACAATTTCGATGGCCAAATCGGGTGAGACGGGCAACGGGGATTGATCAAGATCAACGCCCTCGAGACGGTGAGCCCGGATAAAAGCCACGTCCGGCCGGCGGATGACTTCCCCGACCAGCTTCACGTCAGTCTCGCTGCTCACGTCGCCCAATTTCTCGACGTCGAGAAAAGCTTGCAGCCGGGCAGTGAGTCGATCGCGGATCTTATTGTGGAAATGACTCGCGGAAGGTGTCACGATCAGCTCTCCGTTACTTAATTCGTAGCGAACACCCTCCGGCTCGTCGAGGGCCGCGTATTCTTTAACGGTCAACAAAGTTTTCGTCGCCATGCGTCAACTCCAGCTTGGTTCAGGCTAGCACGGGCGCTGACGATTGTCAGTCAGCAAGCTGCGCTTCCGCCCCCTTCGTTCGCGGGCTCGAGCTAAGGCGGCCGTCCACGCAGGACACGAATGTAAACGCGAATGCTTCCAAACCGGGCGCCGATGTGGAAAGCTCAACCAGTCGTGGCTGAACCTTCGCTGATTTAATTAACCGGTACATTCGAGGCTCGCTGACGCAGATAACGGAGCGGCCGTCAACCCAACTCACATCTTCGCCTGCCTCGCTCCGGGGAACGGGTTTGGCGTCCATGGCGATGTTCAGCGCTGCTTCGCCGCTTTCGAGCGCGCTCATCACCAGATTTATTTCTGCTGCGCGGCAGGAAGCAAGCAACCGCGAGGGCCGGCCATCAAGGGGACAGGCTGTGATTGATTCGCGTCCAGAAAACCACGGACCATCAAGGTAGGCCATGTCAGAAGCGTAACCGGACCCGGCTCGATAATCGCTCACGGCGTTTATCACGTAACCGGCCTCGTTTCCCAGCCGCCCGCGTTCAAAGCCCAGATACAGCTCCGGTGTAACCGGAACGCATCGAGCTCCGAGCATGTCCGTCTCCCGGACCGGTTCCATGAAGGGAGGCAGCGAAACTTTGGGGTTAACTTCAAGCAGCAATTTTCGAATGGCGTCTTCGGTTTCCTCGTAGAAACCCTCGCCCAATTGGTAGTAGCGTACATAGCCTTTGCAGTCAACCAGGTACTTGGCAGGCCAACAACGGTTCGCATAGGCATGCCAAGTCTGAAATTCGTTGTCCAAAACTACCGGGTATTCGATATCCAATTCCCTTACTGCGCGCCCCACGTGCTCTGCGCCGCGGGCGAAGTGGAATTCAGGCGAGTGGACGCCGATCACTGTGAGGCCAAGGTCGCGGTAGCGGCGGTCCCACTCCTTCAGGTAAGGTAACGTGCGAAGGCAGTTGACGCACGTGTAGTCCCAAAAGTCAACGAGCGTCACGCGCCCCCGCATGCCTCGCAGCGTAACCTTGCCCGAGCCAATCCATTGCCCTTCGATCTCAGGAGCGTGGACCTTTTCCGAAGCGTCGAGCCACATGCCGGTTCCTTTTTCGATTGGCAACCCAGCCGCGCAACGGACAGTGATTACGGATTCAGGTCGCGCCAGAGCGCATGATAACTTGCGCGCAAACTGAGGTTATGGGGCGCGAGCGACGCGGCAATTCTGTATTCTTGCAGCGCCTGCAGGCGGTTGCCGTCCTTGAGCAGCGCATAGCCCAGCCCAGCATGCGCGGAGGCGCTCTGGGGATTCAAGTGCAACGCTCTTTTATACTGCTGAATCGCGCCTTGCGCATCTCCCTCCTGGAGCAAAGCCATCCCCAACCCGCATAGCGAGTTCTCTTCCGCCGGATCGAGACGGAGCGCATTTCGGAACTGGGTGGCAGCCTCAGCCCACTGACCTTCATCGTAAAGCGTCACAGCGAGACCGTAATGCGAGGTTTCATCATCTGGAGCCAGCTTGAGCGCAGCTTGATATTCCGCAGCCGCGTCTTTGAAATCACGTTCCGCAAGTAACGCCCTGCCCAGGTTCGAGTGCGTGGCCGCGGAATCCGGCGCCAGAATGAGAGCCTCGCGGTATTCAGCAATCGCATCACCCCACCTTTTCTCTTTGCTCAGGGCGTCTCCCAGGTAAAAGTGAGCTGCCGGGTCGGTAGGATCTAAACGAATCGCGTCGCGAAGCTCCGCTTCCGCTTCAGACCAGAGCCTCCGGCTGAGGAGTTCCCGGCCTAAATCCAGGCGATTTTCAGCGTCCGTGCGTTTCTCCCCGAATGCTTTTGCTTGCGGAGACAGCGGTGGATTTGCAGCTTGTACTGCGCTAAGAAGCGAAGGCTTTGCCCCGGCTTTTTGTAGCTGCTGCAAAATTTCCGGTGAGGCGTAAAAATTGAGACCGCGGATATGGATCAATTGCTCGATCCGAGGGCTAGCCACGCCTCCCTTCAGGAGTCCCAGCACCTGGCGCTCGCTTAGCGCCTTAGTGCTGGCCGCAGACAAAGCTGCCGGCAGCAACGCGACTATCAGGAGCGCGGATACGAGCCACGCGCTCGCGGAGAGCAGTCGTGGGGATCGGATGTTCATTTCAACCTCCACTCCGGCCCCTCCGCCGGATCATTGACCTAAGTATTTGGCCTCAGCGGCTTTCGCTTTCTTGGCGCGGGCGATGTCATCCCGCAGCCTGGTATTCAGAGGGTCTTGCGCAAGGCCCTTTTGGTAAGCGTGAAGCGCATCGTCATAGTCTCCGCGCTCGAAATAAGATTCGCCCTGCTCGATGGCATCCTGAACAGCGGAAAAACTTACCGCACGGGCAGCGGTCTCAGCACTCAGCCGGACCGATGCGCCGGGATGCGCTGTGGGACTAGTCGCCGGTGCTGCCGATGGCAAGGTTGCCGGTATGGGTTGCAACGGCGGCGCGCTGTGCGTCGCAGCCGTCGCCGCCTGAGCCGGTGGCTCTTCAGGATGAGAGGGTAAAATTGCCGAACGCACTGGTGGGACCGTGGCCCCTGTTGCTGAGCCCGTGGATTCCACCGGCGGTGTGACGCCCGGTGAAGATGGCGCAGAAGGCGCGGCCAGGCCTTGATTTTGCGGCGTCCCGCTTCCCGGCGCTGGTGAAGCGGAATCCGGGTCCTGATTCACTTCCTGCAGATGCAACTCGCCATTCCCGGATGCACTGGAAATGAGTGAAGAAATCCGCTGCTTCACGAATTGCGGTCTGAACCAATAGGT
>JBOGJZ010000347.1:0-3441 GCA_050745645.1 Terriglobia bacterium
GCCAAGCCCAAAATTATGACAGGTCTCTACGGCAATTTCCATGAAGCGTATCGCGCCATGCAAACCGTAACGGGTGGGGCATCGTCACGTCAAATTAAAATGTAACCCGTTACGAAAACGGGTTACGTAATTAGCTGCGCTTCGAGAAGAGACTTTCTGGCGAAGATTTATCCTCGCCACCATCAGGTGAGACGGGGGGCGAAGCGGCGAATTCTGGAGAAGTTTTGCGCCAACTGCGATTATCCCCGCAAGTACGCGATTCGGGTACTGAACGGTTCGCCGCCGGGCGCAAGGCAGACAGGGTGGCGTCGCCGGATGAGCGTGACGTACGTCCCGCCGGTGGGTTCGATTTTGGCGGCCGTTTGGGAAGCAGCGGATTACTCCTGGTCGGTGCGGCTGTCTCTATGATCGATATTTTTGCGCAAAACGGGCGGCAAGGCTATACGTCTCTGCGGGCATTGCGCTGCGGCCGGTTGCTGCCGTTTAATGAAAATGATCAAAAATGCGCCGCAGCAGATTGATGACTGAAGATTGACCTGGAGAATTGCTTAATGCGGTCGCGCTCGGTTCGCATATGACGCACGGCCGCAACATAAGGCGTGAATAACAGCGGGGCCGCGGCGACGCTGAGAAAGAGCTTCTGCACGCGGCTGTGCAAGGAAAATTCACCATTGCGGACGGAAAGAACCGTGGGGTAGTAACGCAACACCACGCCGTATATGTCCGCAGCCAGCGTCAGGTGATTTGGGTGCGGTCCGAACACCTGGCTCCGCCCTGCTCGAACGTCGGCAAGAAATTCGTCGCGATTGCGAGCTGGGCTGGCGGTGTAGCTGCGGCCGATCCGCCGCAGAGTATGGGCATCGCTTCCCGCCACAACGCTCACCTTCCGCCCCAGGCGCTTAAACTGCGCGAGCAAAGCCATGATAAAGGCGTTGTGTTCACGCTGGAGCGTTCCATTACGGGCCTCAAAAATGTTGAACATCTCCGCCATGCGTTCTATAAACTCGCCCACTCGAGCCTGGTTCGAGAAATCGTGGAAAAAGTGGTTGAGCACGTAAAGCAGGCGGTTTTGGCGCAGATAGACTACCAGTTCCCCGGCATCCCCGCGCAGCTTTTGAATTTCGCGATGCTGGGTCTCGTTGTGGCCATAGACTCCAATGTGAATGCTGTGTTGGAAGCGCGGGAGGCGCGCGGTGACTTCTTCGCCAACGATAAAATCCGGCATGTCCCCGAAGCGGTTGAGCAGCTCAAGACAGCCATCGATGGAGTCGTGGTCGGTTATCGTGACCAAGTCCATTCCGCGCTCCTTGGCCCGGCGGTAGACGTCAATGGGGCGCGAATAACAGTCTCGCGCGTGAAGGAAGCGCAGGTGCTTCACTGGGCCGGAATAGCGGCTGTGGCAGTGAAGATCCGCCTTGTATGGTTTGGTCACGATTTCCTGTCCCTCCTGTATTATATTACGCGTGCGGTGAGATGCTGAAAAATAGTTTGGCTGAACCGTCAAAGTGGAGATTATGATACGCACACAAGTGCGCCTGGCGGCGTTAGTTACAATTGCCGGCCTTGCTTTTGCTGCGAGGCGGGTTACCGCAGAAACTCCCATAGCCTACGAAGTAGACCTCCGGGATGCCGCCTCGCATCTAGTCCATGTGACCATGCAGGTTCCCGAGGCGAATTCAGAAACCGAGATACAATTTCCAGCCTGGAACGCGCTGTATCAGATGCGCGACTTCGTGCGCGACGTGCAGGACCTTCAGGCGCAATGTGACGCCAAGCCTTTCGCCCTGACGCCGGTCGATCTTTACACATGGTCCGTTGGCCCGCGATCGTGCCACCTGCTGACCATCCGTTACAGCGTTTACTCCGATGAACCGGGCGTCTTTTCCAGCCAGCTTATCCCGCGCCACGCTTTTCTGAATCCAGCCGATCTGCTCTTCTACATCCCTGGCCAGCTCGATCAACCTGACCTTGTCCGTTTTGATTTGCTTCCCGGTTGGCGGCTCGTGACTCTTCTGCCGCGCAGCCCGTCGAGAGGCGCGTATGAGGCTGCTGATTATGCGGCGCTCGCCGATAGTCCGGTAGAAGCCGGCGACTTTCAGCTTTATTCATTTCAGCAGGGCAGCACGGTCTACCGCGTCGTTGTTCGCGCGGGCGCCCAAGGCTGCCCCTCCCGGCGGCTACTGAAATCGATAGCCTCCATTACGGCCTCCGAAACGGCACTGATGCGAGATATGCCGTGCTCCCGGTACACTTTCATTTTTCACTTTCCGCGCGAGGGTGGCGGAGGCGGCATGGAGCACCGCTGCGGCGCGGCCATCGGCTTTCCGGCGGCTGAGCTTCAGACCGGTTGGAAGAATCTTGAGCAGACCATCGCGCACGAGTTTTTTCATCTTTGGAACGTCAAGCGAATCCGCCCGCGCGGGCTGGAACCTGTGGATTACGTCCGTCCCAGCGACACTCGCGACTTATGGTTTTCGGAGGGAATCACTAATACTTATGCGGAGCTAACGCTGCTTCGCTGCGGCTTCATCAAGCGCCGCGAGTTCTATGACCACATCGGCAAAGCCATTCAGCAGCTTCAGAGCCGGCCGGCGCGCCGCTTCCAGAGCGTTGAGTTGTCTGGCCTCGAGGCATGGCTCGAGAAATACCCGGATTACGAGCGCCCGGAGCGAAGCATTTCGTATTACAACAAAGGAGAGCTGCTGGGTTACTTGCTGGATCTTGCGATTCGCGGCCATAGCGGTGGCGGCGCCAGTCTGGACGATCTGATGCGCAACCTGGATGTAAACTTCGCGCAGCGTCATCGTACCTTCAGCGACGCGGACCTTGTGAGCGTCATCGCAGCGTTGGCTCCGCCGGACTCCTGGGTGCAAAATTTCTTTCACGGATACATCTACGGAACTCGGGAGCTGGACTACTCGAAATACCTGGCATACGCCGGCCTCGAACTCACCCAGCAGGCTTACACGGCGCCTGATTGGGGCTTCGAGGCGGCGCGAGGGTTCGATGGATTGATCAGAGTCACTGCGGTCAGCCCATTGAGCGGGGCTGCCGGCGCCGGGCTTCAGACGGGCGACATCTTGACGCAGATCGACGGCCAGGCGCTTTACACTCCGCCACAGGACGTGAGCGGGTTGAAACCTGGCCAGCGGGTTGAATTGACTGTGCAGCGGCGGGGGCGCGCGCTCGAGCTCACGTTCAACTTGGGATCGCGGCTCGCGACGCGCTTTCGAGTCGCAGAGATGAAGCACGCCACAGCCGAAAAGATCGAAATTCGCAGGGCGTGGTTGAAAGGCTCAACGGCCGGCCCGCCCAACAAGGGCAAGCCATGATCCGGACTATCTTCGTAATTTCATTCGCCCTGGCATACATTTTTCTGGTGGGTGTGCCTTGCTTGGCTTATACGCTTCTTACCGGGGGTACGGATCCGATCTATCGAGC
>JBOGJZ010000348.1:0-27992 GCA_050745645.1 Terriglobia bacterium
CACGAATACAGTGGTTGCGCCAGAGGCTCACGTCGTTCGACGTTTCCAGAGGAGGCCTACTGCAGCCTCTGAAACTCTTCCTGCGTGATCCCCAGTTGACCATGGCTACCCGTTTGTCTCGTCTTGAAAAATCCCAAGCGACGCGCGGCAAGCTGAAATTCGCGAGCCGTCGCGCTAGGCATGAACGATTTCCGTGCTGTCGGCGGGTTGAAGCAGAAGCTCCCGATCTTGGAACTACTGCTGCCCACGCCGAGGCCCGCAGGCTCCGAGTGGATTGAGGCGTACTGTCATTGGGCGCGTGGTGGATAACGGATTCCAGGATTGGCTGGCAGAAACAGGCGTCGAGCATGAGCCGGATCGTCGGCCGAAAAACCCGTCGCGGAAGCTCTCCAGAAGGCCAGTGTTCGCACCCGCCGATGACTATCCCACATTTCTACGCTAATAATGCGTCGAACAAGATTGACCCTGCGTAGATTATGGCTCACAATATACGCAGGAGATGCGTTGAATGGGTTTGTATATCCACAATCGGCCTGACTGGCCTCGTTTTCGATGGGATCGGGAAAAGCTAGGAGAGCGCCTAGTGATCGTCCGTCACGAACAGGGACGCCTGCTAGGCCGCATGGAAGCTCTGGGCTTCAAACTGCGACAGGAGGCGGTACTCGAAACGCTCACCGAAGACGTGCTGAAGAGCAGCGAGATCGAAGGGGAACGGCTGGACGAAGAGCAAGTGCGTTCGTCAATAGCGCGCCGTCTTGGCATGGATGTTGGTGGTCTCAAAGCCGTCGACCGGAGCGTGGAGGGAGTCGTTGAAATGACGCTCGACGCCACACGACGATACGAAGAGCCTTTGAGCGCCGAACGGTTATTCGCCTGGCACGCATCGTTGTTCCCGACGGGCCGGAGCGGCATGAGCAGGATCAAAGTGGGTGCTTGGTGCGACGACAGCAACGGCCCAATACAAGTGATCTCAGGACCGATAGGCAAGGAGCACATCCATTTCGAAGCGCCAGCCGCCGGGAGAATAGAGCGCGAGATGGGCGCTTTCTTCGACTGGTTTAACGGCGACACCGAGGATGATTGGGTCGTGAAGGCGGGCATCGCGCACCTTTGGTTCGTCACCATTCATCCTTTTGACGACGGCAACGGTCGCATTGCTCGCGCCATTGCTGATATGGCGCTCGCGCGCTCAGAACGAAGCCCGCAGCGCTTCTACAGCATGTCAGCGCAGATCCGGCAAGAGCGCGAATCCTATTACAAGACACTTGAGCAGACACAGAAAGGTGCGATGGATGGCACGCCTTGGATGGATTGGTTCCTGGCTTGTCTGGGCCAGGCCATTGAAGGCGCACAGAGAACGCTCGGAACTGTTCTTTCGAAAGCGCGGTTTTGGGAAAGCGTTGGGGATTTCCATATCAACGAGCGGCAGCGGCTCTTTCTTAATCGCCTTCTGGATGGCTTTGAAGGAAAACTTACCACTTCGAAATGGGCGAAGCTCGCGAAGTGCTCGCATGACACCGCCCTGCGTGATATTTCGGCGCTTGTCGAGCGCGGCATGCTCGTCCGGAATCCGGGAGGTGGTCGAAGTACGAGCTACTCGCTCGGCAAACCGCCGGCATTTTCTGCGGATGAAAGAAGTGGGTAGAAGACATCAACAACTACCAGATTCTGTGATCACGCGCCGGCATTTTTCCGGGTCGGTTCGATCATCGCGGACCGCAACTTCGCTTCGATGTCTAGAGTTCGGCGTCTCTTCACAATCGTCTGCCCCACACCGCGCCCAGTATCACGGGGCGCTGCGCTCCGGTGACGCTGGGAAGATTCCCGGGCAATCCTTGCATATTACGATCTGCCAGCACAGCGAAGGCTATCGCTTCCTTGGCATCCGCTGGAATGCCGAAGTCATCCGAAAGGCGCACCTCGAGACCGGGCAGAAGCTCGCCGAGCCGCGACAGAAGCAGGTTATTGTGCGCGCCACCCCCGGAAACGATCAGGAGATGATAGGACCCGCGGTCGATGACTGCCTTGCGTAGCGCGTCCGCCACCGATAGTGCTGTGAGATCTGTAGCTGAGCGGAGCAAGTCTGCTGCGACGGCGCCTTTTCGCCTCAGAAAATAGCGCTCCACAAACTCTTCGCCGAATTGCTCGCGGCCTGCGCTTTTCGGCGGAGAGGTTTTGAAGAAAGGGAAAGCGAGCGCATCGAGGAGTAAATCCTCCAAAATTTTTCCGCGGCTTGCCCAGTGGCCGCCCGCATCATAATGCCTGCGTCCGCCCGTGAAGTGGCGCACGAGCGCGTCAATCACAACGTTGCCGGGGCCGGTGTCGAATCCTAAAACATCTTCTGGTTTTGCGCCGCGCGGCAGGATGGTGACGTTGGCGATGCCGCCCAGATTTAGGGCGACAACGCCCCGTTTTGCATCTGTTAGCAGGAGGTAATCCACCATTGGCACTAAAGGAGCGCCGTGACCTCCTGCCGCCATATCCGCCGAACGGAAATCCGCGACGACTGGCGCTCCCGTACTTTCTGCGATCACAGCGGGCTCGCCGATTTGCAGGGTACTCGATACCTGGCGCGGCCTTTCTGCCGCGCGTGCGCGCCGCTCCGGACCCTGGTGAAAGATGGTCTGGCCGTGCGAGCCGACTACCGAAAGGCGCGCCGGAGATACGCCGCCCGCACGGCACACGACGAGGGCCGCGGCGGCGAACTGCTTGCCGAGGATGAAATTGAGGCGGCTGATATCCTGGGCGGTCGTACAGCCGCCCTCAGCGACCCGCATGAGCGCCTTGCGAATCTCCGCAGGGTAGGGAATTGTCCTGAAAGCGTGGAGGCGTACTGTGGGCCGCTCAAGGGAGCCGCTCAGCCGGACAAGCGCCGCATCGATCCCATCCATCGATGTGCCTGAAATTAAACCGGCCGCCCACCGGGATTTCGGGTTGCTCATGACTGGAGCTGCCTCTTCAGCTCTGCGAGCAACGCGAGCGCATCAACGGGCCGCATATGGTCAAGGTCTGATTCCTCGATGGCGCGCAAGATCCCGGAATCCAGCGGCGTGAAAATGGTGAGCTGCACGGGACCAGCCTCGTGTCCGCTGCGGCGGGCCTCCAGCCGCTCGCTCAGGTTGTGCTCGCTCTGCTCGTGGCGCGCCAGAATTTCGCGGGCGCGCTCGATCACGCTCACTGGTAAACCGGCCAGTCGCGCTACTTCAACGCCGTAGCTCTTATCCGCCGCGCCCGGCTCCACCTTGCGCAAAAAAACGATGCTGGAACCGGACTCTTTTACCGAAACGTGATAATTGCGAATGCCGGGCAGAAGATCAGCGAGTTCGGTCAGCTCGTGGTAGTGGGTCGCGAACAGGGTTTTGGCTTGCGTGTGCGTCTGCAGGTATTCCACCACGGCCCAGGCAATCGCCAATCCATCAAAGGTGGCGGTGCCGCGCCCGACCTCATCCAGCAGGACGAGACTGTGCGGCGTGGCGGTGTTCAATATCCCCGCCGCCTCTGTCATCTCCACCATAAAGGTCGAGCGGCCCTGCGCCAGATTATCTGAGGCGCCGATGCGCGTGAAGATGCGGTCAAGGATAGGAAGCTTGGCGCGCGAGGCGGGCACAAAGCCGCCCATCTGGGCCATGAGCGAGATCAGCGCCGTCTGCCGCAGGTAAGTGGACTTGCCGCCCATGTTAGGGCCGGTGAGGATCAAAATGCGGGCGGTCGATGCGTCCATGAAAAGGTCGTTCGGGATAAACGCGCCGGTCTGGTTTTGGATGTGCTCGATGACGGGATGGCGGCCTTCGACGATCATCAATTCGCCGTCATCAGAAAGCTCAGGCCGGCGGTAATTCCGTTCCGCAGCGAGCCACGCAAAGCAGGCGAGAACATCTAATTCCGCAAGCGCCGCGGCCGTGGCGCGGATTCTGCGCGCCTCAGCGCCTGTCTGGCGGCGAACTTCGGTGAAAAGATCGCGCTCAAGCGTTTGCCGTTTCTCTTCAGCTTCCAGAATCCTTGTTTCAAGTTCTTTGAGTTCCGGGGTGGTAAACCGCTCGGCGTTCACCAGCGTTTGTTTGCGTTCGTAATCGCCCGGCACAAGGTGAAGGTTGGGCTTTGAGACCTCGATGTAATAGCCAAAGATATTGTTGAACCGAACTTTCAGGCTGGCGATTCCAGTGCGCTCGCGCTCTCGCGACTCAATCTGGACGATGACGCGCTTGCTGTTGTGGCTTAGCTCGCGCAGCGCATCAAGCTCCGCATTGTATCCCGACCGGATGAGGCCGCCTTCAGTCAGCGCCACTGGCGGCTCCGGATGAATTGACTGCTCGATCCGGCTGCGCACATCGGAAAGCGGATCGAGGCGCTCGCGCAGTTCTGTCAGCATGGGAGCTTTGAATTTTTGCAGACGCGCGTCAACCCCCGGCAGTTCGTCAAGCGAAAGCTTTAGGGCCAGCAAATCTCGCGCGTTCGCCGCTTCGAGGACGATTTTGCTGAGCAGGCGCTCGAGATCCTGGATGCGGCCGAACGTATGGCGCAACTCTTCCCGCGCAACGGTGCTTAGCTGCAATTCTTCCACGGCCTCCCACCGGCTTTCGATCTCCTCGCGGCCGATGAAAGGGCGCAGCATTCGCTGTTTCAGCAGGCGCGCGCCAAACGTGGTCATGCAATGGTCGAGGGTCGAAAGCAGCGTGGAATCGCGGGAAGAGCCAAACGCGGGTTCCGTGACTTCCAGATTGCGGAGCGTCGCCGGATCGAGCAGTAGAAATTCCTGCTGCTGGTAATACCGAAGGCCGTCGAAGTGCAACAGCGAGCCGCGCTGCGTTTCCCGGATGTAATGCAGGATTGCCCCAGCCGCAGCCACGGCCAGCTCATGATTCTCCAAGCCATAGCCTGCAAGCGCCGCCACGCGGAAATGCTCGCGCAGTAAGCGGGCGCCGTAATCCTCCGCAAATATCCAGGGCTCAAGCGGAGTAAGCGCGGCCGAAACAGCCGAATCGAGGCGAAGCGAGTAAAGCATGGCGCTGGGGTTGGTCTTCCCGCCAGGGTTAAACCTGGTTACAGGACCCTTGTGAGGCTGTGAGTCGTCCGCCGTGGCGGAGAGGATTTCACTCGGACGCATGCGCTCAAGCTCCTCGCGCACGTGAGTGGCGGCTTCAGCGCCGCAGAATTCGGTAGCGCGGAAATCTCCCGTCGAGAGATCGGCAAAGGCGAGGCCCATGGCGTCCGCCCGCTCGGCAACGGCGGCCAGATAATTGTTCGCCCGAGGCTCAAGAGCTTGAGCTTCAAGCGAGGTGCCGGGAGAAACCACGCGCGTCACTTCGCGTTGCACAAGCTTCTGCGCTGAGCGAGCGTCTTCCATTTGATCGCAGATGGCGACGCGGTAGCCTTTGCGCACGAGGCGCGCGATGTAGGCTTCGGCGGCGTGATAGGGGACGCCGCACATCGGGATGGCCTGCCCCTTTTCTTTGTTGCGGGAGGTGAGCGTGATCTGTAGCTCGCGGGCGGCCACAACGGCGTCTTCAAAAAATAACTCGTAAAAATCTCCTAGCCGGAAGAAGAGCAGCGCTTGCGGATGGCGCTGCTTGATGGAACTGTATTGCCGCATCAAGGGTGTGGAAAATTCGTTCATAGATGAAATTCGAGACCCATTATGAGTTCGCCGGGCAGCCTTGTAAACACAACCATACCGAACCATTAGTAAAAATTAAGCTAAAAAGTCCTTGACATGTATCCGGCTACGGGCTAAGTTGGGGCGAGAAGTGGTAGAAATTGGTAGAAAGTGGTGAGACAAGGGCCGCTAGGACCGATATTTAAACGGTAGAAAGACGCGAAAATGCTGCGGGGCAGACATGCGGCCACGGTGGACATCAAGGGGCGTCTTAAGATTCCCGCCGCGTTCAAATCCGTCCTGGATGAACGTTATGGACCGGATTTTTATGTGACTAGCCTGACGGGACAATACGTTCGTATCTATCCCTTCGCCGAATGGCGCACGATTGAGGAAAAGCTGGCAGCCCTACCTTCGATGAACAAGGCTAAGCAGAAGTTTTTGGATCGCACCAACTACTGGGGCCAGATGGCGCGGATGGACGGCCAAGGCCGGGTCTTGGTTCCCTCTCAGCTCAGGGAATCCGCAGGAATGCGCGGCGAGGTGGCGGTGCTCGGCTACCTGGAATATATGGACGTTTGGAATCCACAACGGTTCGATGAGCATTTGGAGCAGAACCCGATCACGGAAGAGGATGAAAAGGCGCTCAGTGACCTGGACATTTGAAGACTGCTGCCTTCAAGTTGTGGCGGCGAGGGGCGGCGCCAGTTGCACGTTCCGGTTTTGCAGCGTGAGGCAATAGAGTATTTGGCCGTGCGTCCGGACGGCGTCTACATTGATGCGACTTTGGGCGGGGGCGGCCACGCGGAAGCGATATTGCGCAAGCTGGGGCAGGGAACGCTGCTCGGCATCGACCGTGACTCGGTCGCGCTCCTCCGAGCCGGCCATAGGCTCGAGGGGTTTAGCGGCAAGGTGATACTGCAACATAGGAACTTCGCTGATATCGACGCAGTATGGACCGCAAGCGGTCTGCCGCCAGCCGATGGCTTACTGGCCGATCTCGGCATAAGTTCCTGGCAGTTGGAGGATGCGGCTCGCGGCTTTAGCTTTGATAAGCCGGGGCCGCTCGACATGCGCATGGACCCGTCCAATCCGCTCACGGCAGCGGACATCGTTAACCGGAGCCGTGAGAATGATCTTGCTGATTTGATTTTTCGTCTAGGGGAAGAGCGCCACTCGCGCCGCATAGCGCGAGCTATTATGAAAGCCCGTCCGATCGATACAACCACCAAACTGGCGCTGGTGGTGTCGCGAGCAATCCCTTCCCGGGCGGGCTTTCACCACCTTCACCCGGCCACAAGAACGTTCATGGCGCTTCGCCTGGCTGTGAATGAGGAACTCGAAAATCTTGAGCGATTCCTTTCAAAAGCGCTTTCCGTGCTGGCCCCTAGGGGGCGGCTTGTGGTTTTGAGCTTCCATTCCCTTGAGGACCGGCTGGTCAAGCAGGCTCTGGTGCGATGGCGGCAAGAGGGCCGGGCGCGAATACTGACGCCGAAGGTCGTGCGCCCATCGCAAGAAGAAATCGATGCTAACCCGCGCTCGCGCAGCGCAAAGCTCAGGGCTGCGGAAAAGGCAGCCTGATAATGCAGCGCAGGTTGTGGTTCAACGCGGACGGCAGATGCTTCGCTGCGCTCAGCATGGCAAACCAGGATTTTCAGCAACCTGAGCGGGGCTGAGCGCTTCTGAAACGCGGTAATAATTCTGGATAACTAAGCCGTCTGAAGGCTCACGAGGCAGCATATGGCGACAGCGCCGTCAGCAATTCCGGAACCCATCGGGCATCCACGCAGGGCGGCGGTCCGGCTAGCCGGCCGCCACTCAACGCCTGACGTATTGTTCGTAAAAAAAATCGATAATTCCAGCCTTGTCCGCGAGGTGGATAGCACTCGCAGCCGTCAGTGCTACATCATGCTTGGCGTTGCCGCCGCCGCCTTTCTTTTCATTTTCGTGCTGGCGCTGCAGCACTTTGAATGCGTACGCTACGGCTACCAGATCGCGCACCTGAGAACTGAGCGTCAAGCGCTGAAGGATTGGAACCAGAAGTTACTCCTGGAGCAGGCCTCGCTCGCCGATCCGCAGCGCATTGACGCGCTAGCCCGCCAGGATTTGAGTCTGGCGCCGGCGGGGCCGGGCCAGGTGGTCCATGTGCAACGGGCCGGCGTTCAGACTCCATCTGCGGACGCTCCTGTGGTCGCACGCAACTTCCAGGCGTTTGCATCTATTCCTCGAGGGCTACCCCGGGAGCCTTAGATGCCCCGGCACAAGCTTCGCGATTCCCTAAAACGGTCTGACGACACGCCCTTGCTGAGGCGCAGCCTGCTGCTGGCCGCGGCATTCACGTTCTGGATGCTGGTGATTGTCGCCCGGCTCTACGACCTGCAAGTTATCAGCTACGTCGAATGGTTGGCGCGGGCGCAAGGTCAACAGCAGCGCACGATTGAGCTCGCTCCCCAGCGCGGGACGCTCTACGATCGCGAGATGCACCCGCTCGCGATGAGCCTCCCGGTGGATTCAATCTATGCCGTGCCTTCACACATGCAGAATCCTGATCAGACCGCGCGTTTGTTGGCAGGATCTCTTGGCCTCGAAGCGCGCGACCTGGAAGGGCGGTTCGAGGCGTTTCGCTCCTTCTGCTGGGTCAAGCGCAAGGTGACAGCCGAAGAGTCTGCTCGCGTTCGCGCCCTGAACCTGAAGGGAATCTACTTTCAAAAGGAGGTGAAACGCTTCTATCCGATGGGAGGTTTGGCGGCGGCCGTGGTGGGCTATGTCGGCATGGATGATCGCGGCCTCGCCGGGTTGGAATATTCGCTGAACTCTCAAATTGAAGGCCGGCCTGGACATGCCTTGGTTATGGAAGACGCGCGGAGGCGGACCTTTGAGTCAAGAACTGATCCTGGACAGCCGGGCATGAACGTCGAGATGACAATCGACGCCGGCATCCAATACATCGCCAAGAGGGCGCTTGACGACGCGGTGGCGAAGTGGAAGGCTGCCGGCGGAGTTGCCGTGGTGCAGGACCCAATCACGGGGGACATCCTGGCGATGGCTAGCTCTCCTTCTTTCGACCCCAATCATTACGAACGGAGTTCGCCTAAGAGCCGCAAGGACCGCGGCATCAGTTGGATCTATGAGCCGGGCTCAACCTTCAAACTGATCACGGTATCGGCAGCCCTCGAATCCGGCCTTGCCCGCCCGTCCGACGTGATCAACTGCCAGATGGGGGGTATTGTCCTCGCCGGCCACACCATCCATGACCACGAAAGGTTCGGCGACCTCACCGTCAGTCAAATCCTGGCGTATTCGAGCGATGTCGGCGCCATCAAGCTAGCTTTGCGGCTCGGCGAAACTCGCTTCTATGACGCGATGCGCGAGTTCGGATTCGGCGAGAAAACGGGCGTCGCGCTACCTGGTGAGGAGAGAGGGCTTCTAATGCCGCCGGACCGGTGGTCCGGCATATCGATCGGCGAGATGGCCATGGGCCAAGGCATTTCCGTTACACCACTTCAATTGGTGGATGCATATTCAGCGATAGCCAACGGCGGCACGCTCATCCAACCGCAGATCATCAAAAGAATCTTCCGCGGAGCCATTCAGGTTCCGCTGCCTCCCTCTTTACGGAGGATGGTCGTGAGTCCCTCGACCGCGGCGGCCATGCGTCAGATGCTCGAAGGGGTTGTATTGACCGGCACCGGCAAGGCGGCCCAACTGGATGGCTACAGCGCGGCTGGCAAAACAGGAACCGCGCAAAAGGTGGACGCGAACGGCCGCTATTCCAAGCGACATTACGTGGCCTCATTTATAGGGTTCGCTCCCGTAAGCCATCCAGCGGTCACTGTTCTGGTGGCTATTGACACTCCAGTAGGGGGCATCTACGGCGCGGAGGTTGCGGCTCCGGCCTGGAAACAAATCGCCCAACTGACTCTCGACTACTTGAATGTGCGGCACGATCAACCACTCACTTCGCCAGCGCTCCTGATGGCGAAAAAGCACAGCTTATCTATGGGAACTACTGCTGTGGCCGAATCACCCGGCCTGTTGGGCCCAGTCTCGGCTGGGAGCGTTGTGGCCAACGCTGATCCAGCCTCATTCGCATCGCCGCCCGCCAACTCAGAGACGGTGGTGCTCAGCGCCGGACCCATGGTGAACGTGCCGGACTTTTCTGGCCTGGATGAACGAAGAGTGGCCGGTGAGTGCCAGTCTCTGGGACTCGATCTGGGCATGGCGGGCTCCGGGCTGGCCACCCAGCAGAACCCCGCGCCAGGCGCGAAGGTGCCCGAAGGATCGAGCGTGGAAGTGTCCTTCGCGCGCTAGGATCGTGTAACCAGAATAAGTGAGTTTCCGCACCTGTCATGCTTCGACGAGAGACGTTCGGCCGTGGGGCGCGTCTTGACAGGTTCTTAAAGGGGCCGCGAAGGCAGATCGAAGGCGGAGACGCGGTATACTGAGGCCGGAAGATGAACCTTGGAGAGCTACTGCGGGACACAGAAGTCCTTGAGCTGCGCGGCGCAGAGCTGGAGGTTCGATCGCTAGCCTACGATTCCCGCCGCGCCGGGGCTGACGCGCTTTTTTTTGCCATCCAGGGCGAGCACGCCGATGGCCACGAATTCATCAGCCAGGTCCTCAAACAGGGCGCTATCGGCGTGGTGAGTGAGCTGCCACCCCCTTCGGATTTTCCTGCTGCATGGGTAAGGGTGCGTACCATTCGGCGCGCCATGGCAGAGGTCAGCCGCTGTTTCTTCGGTCAGCCGGATCTGCGCCTAACACTCGTGGGCATCACAGGCACCAACGGTAAGACAACCACGGCCTACCTGGTGCAATCGATTTGTGAGGCGGCCGGCCTGAAAACCGGACTATTCGGGACGATTGAGAACAGGGTCGGAAATCGCGTGATTCCAGCGCTCCATACCACGCCCGAATCACTGGATCTCGCAGGCTATCTGGCAGAGCTTGTACGGTCCGGCGGGCAAGCCGCAGCGGTGGAAGTGTCCTCACACGCCCTGGCGCAAGACCGGGTGTGGGGTTTCCAGTTTGCAGCAGCGGTTTTTACCAACCTCACCGGAGATCACCTCGACTTTCATAAGGATATGGAGCATTACTTTGCCGCCAAGCGCAGGCTATTTGAGGGCGCTGGGACACCGCCGCCAGAACTCGCGGTGATCAACCTCGATGACCCGTGGGGAAAGCTCCTACTAGACGCAGGCAACCCGCGCCAAATCACCTACGCAGTGGAATCCAATGCGGAGGTAAGAGCCAGGCATTTCAGCCAAGAACCTGCCGGAATGAAGATCGCGCTGGCCATCCGGGAGGACCGGTTCGACATCGAGTCCTCTCTGATAGGCCGCGCCAATGTGGAGAACATCTTGGCGGCGGTAGCGGTCGCTGACGGTCTGGGAATCGACAGAGAGAAAATTAAGGAAGGCGTTCTACGGCTGAAGCAGGTTCCCGGGCGCTTTGAAAAGGTGGATGAAGGGCAGCCGTTTTTGGTTATCGTTGACTATGCGCATACCCACGACGCGTTGCGCAGCGCCTTGAAAACCGCCCGGGAATTCACAGAGGGGCGGTTGATCGTGGTGTTCGGATGTGGCGGCGACCGCGACCGCAGTAAGCGCCCCATGATGGGCGAAGTTGCAGGGAATTTAAGCGATTGGGTTGTGCTTACGTCAGATAATCCGCGGACCGAAGATCCGATTTTGATTATGAATGACGTCATGGTGGGATTGCAGAAATCAGGCCGCGCTTACCGGGCGGAAGTGGACCGCGAAGCCGCCATCCGCAAGGCTCTTGAGCAGGCGCGCGAGGGAGACACGGTGCTGATTGCCGGCAAAGGGCACGAAAGCACGCAAGTTCTGAGTGATTGCAGCGTCCTTTTTGACGACCGCCAAGTGGCCCGCAGCGTGCTTCTTAAGATGGGCTTCCACCCGATTCCCGGTGAACCTTTGCCAGGGTCGGCACGGTCATAGCAGAATGGAAGCCGCCTTCCAGCATGGATGGGAGTATGCTCGTGCCCTACAAAAACGGTGGCAAGCCACCGCACTCCAAGCGCGCTTAGCGCTCAGCTTCTAAGGCTGCTCAACGTGCAACTTGAGATAGCGGAAATTGCAGATATCTTAGGCGCCCGATTGGAGGGTGCAGCGGGCGCCGCGAGCGGCTACTCGATTGATTCCCGCACTGTAGAGGCGGGCGACCTGTTTTTTGCAATTCGAGGGCCTCGCCTGGACGGGCATGGTTTTGTTGGAACTGCGCTCGAGAAAGGCGCCGCTGCCGCCGTGGTGGAGGAGTCGTATGAGGCGGGGCATTCACGTGAGGCGCCTTGTCTGATTCGCGTTCCGAACACCACGCTGGCCTTGCAGCGTCTTGCCCAGTCTGTCCGGCGGCGGTGGGGTGGACAAGTGATTGGCATCACCGGAAGCACCGGCAAAACCACAACGAAAGAAATGATTGCTGCGGTGCTGGAGACGCGTTATCGAACGCTTAAGTCGTCCGGCAACCTGAACAATCAATATGGAGTACCGCTCACCCTTCTGAGGTTGCAACCCGAGCACGAGGCTGCAGTAATTGAGATGGCGATGTCAGGTCCCGGAGAAATTGCGATGCTGGCTGACCTTGCCGGGCCTCAGACCGGAGTGATCACTAACGTCGCCGCAGCTCACCTGGAATTCTTTGATTCCATCGACGCAATCGCCGCTGCTAAGCGAGAGTTGATCGAACATCTTACGCCTCCCCGCCGCGCCGTTCTGAACCACGATGACAGCCGGGTGCGAGGATTTGCCCAAGGATTCGCCGGACGAGCGGTTACTTTCGGTCTGACCGAGGGCGCCGATTATCGGGCGAATAGCATTCGCATGATGAGGATCTCCCGCTCAGGCGCTCCAGTGACGGAGTTTGAAGTAGAGGGGCCGGTGTATGCCGGCCGCTTCTCGATTCCTTTGCCAGGAAGCCACAACGTGGAGAACGCTCTTGCCGCGATCGCCACGGCCAGTCTGTTTGACGTTCCTGCCGCTGATCTGCAAGGCGCTCTCGCCGCTGCGAGGCCTCCGGAACGGCGGGCGGAGATCCTGGCGTTGCCGGACGATATTACCGTCGTCAACGATGCTTATAACTCGAGCCCTCGCGCCATGGAGCGAACGATTGAGATGTTGTCGGCTTGGCCGGGCGCAACCCGTCGCCTCGTAGTCGCCGGCGAGATGCTGGAGCTGGGTCCCTCATCGCCCGACTGGCACCGGCGTTTGGGGCGCGAACTGGCGCAGACCGGCGTCGATTGGTTAATCGCGGTTCAAGGCGATGCCCGATTTTTCCTGGAAGGGGCCACAGAGGCAGGTTTACCCGCCAGCCGCACGCGCTTTTTCCCCCACAGCGAAGAAGCGGGCCGTTTTTGCCGGACTATCGCTGAACCTGGAGACGTGATCTTGGTGAAGGGCTCGCGCGGCGTGGGCCTCGAGCGTGCGATTGAAGCGTTGAAAGAGGAGCTCCCGGCAACGCGGCGTGTGTCATAGAGAATGAGCGCCGTGACACGATCCTGCCGGCAAACGTCAACGATTTAGAGGAAGGCGCCGATTCGGCGGCTCACCTCTGGGGGCTGATGTTCTATTACCTTTATCTGGAATTTCACACCCGCTTTCATCTACTCAACCTTTTCCGGTACGTTACATTCCGCACTGCTTACGCTAGCCTCACCGCGCTGGTGCTATCGCTTGTTCTTGGCCCCTGGCTGATCCGGAAGCTGAAGCATTTCCAAATTGGCCAGTACGTTCGCGAAGATGGTCCGCAGTCGCACCAGGCGAAAGCCGGCACACCCACTATGGGCGGTGTGCTTATAAACCTTTGCATTGTCGTCCCCACACTCTTGTGGGCTGACCTTCGCGACGGTTTTGTTTGGCTGGCGCTCGGCGTAACCCTGGCGTTCGGGGCTATTGGTTTCTGGGACGATTACCTGAAACTGCACAGGAAACACAACCTGGGATTAACGGCCCGCGCAAAGTTCTCTCTGCAAATTCTGGTGAGCCTCCTTTTGGTGGCGGCTCTGGCGGCGCTTTCTGAGGGTGGTTTGTATTCGACTCAACTGACGTTTCCGTTTTTTAAGAGGATTCACCCGGATTTCCTGATCGATTCACTGCTGCATCGCGGCTGGCTGGCGCCGCTCGCCTTCCTGCCGTTTGCCGGACTGGTGATTCTCGTGGTGGTGGGCTCCTCAAATGCTGTGAACTTGACGGACGGTCTGGACGGGCTCGCGATCGGCTGCGTGATCGTCGCCGCGTCAGCCCTGACCGTTCTCACCTACGTTGCGGGAAACGCGGTATGGGCGAGCTATCTTGACCTTGAGCACTTGGCCAATTCCGCCGAGCTGACTATCTTCTGCGGTTCGATGGTCGGGTCCAGTCTCGGCTTTCTCTGGTACAACGCCTACCCGGCGGAAATTTTCATGGGCGACGTGGGATCCCTCTCTTTGGGAGCTGCCATGGCGGCGGTGGCGGTGATTATCAAGCAGGAACTCCTGCTCCCATTCCTGGGCGGCATCTTCGTGGTGGAGGCGCTCTCAGTGATTCTCCAGGTAGGATCGTATAAGCTGCGGCGCAAGCGTGTTTTCCGGATGGCTCCGATCCACCACCACTTTGAGCTGCTCGGTTGGAAGGAGTCCAAGATCATTGCGCGTTTCTGGATCGCGGCGCTGGTTTTTGCGCTCTTTGCGCTGACCACGCTGAAGCTCCGATAGCAGATGCTTCCCGACTTCGCCGGGACAGGTCGCTGCGCTCAGAATGGCATGCGAGGGGCTCAGCATAGCAAAACAGGCTTTTTCAGCAGTCTACTGGGAGGAAGGGAAAAAGAATTTGACCGCCCTTGTTTCTGCGCATAAAATACGCACTAATCCGAGTTGTAACCGTTACAGAACTGTAACTCAGTCTTCAATTCCGGCGGCTTGCCGTGGAGCGCGATGACTGATGGCCAGACCTAAATCCTTTCGTAATCCGACCCGCGTCAGCCTGACGCTGAATCGCGATACGGTGGCGACCGCGAAGCGCTTGGCGCGGCAGCATCGCCGTTCGCTTTCCGAAATTATCTCGGAAATTCTGGACGGCTACTTTAGTAACAAGAACGGCCTCGGCCGCAAACGGACTTCCTCATGATAGAACTGCGCAACAAGCGCGTTCTCGTGGTTGGCTTGGCTCGCAGCGGCCGGGCGGTGGCCCATCGTTTGGCACGAGAGGGCACTAGAATCACGGTGACGGATGCGCGCCCGCCATCCTCGTTCCTGCCGGCAGTCCTGAAGGAGTTGATGGCTCAGAAGGCTGGGTTGGAGCTCGGCATCCATCGTGACGAGACTTTCCGTGCGCAGGATCTCATTGTAGTCAGCCCCGGTGTTCCATGGGATTTGCCGCAGCTCGACTTGGCCCGGCGTAGCGGAGTACGCGTGATACCGGAGATCGAAGCTGCAAGCTGGTTCTTTAATGGCACCCTGGTGGGGATTACCGGCACCAATGGGAAAACAACCACCACCACGCTGCTCGCTCGGATGCTCGATGCGTCTGGCTATTCTGCCTTCGCTGCCGGCAACATCGGGGTCCCGCTGATCTCCACTGTGGATTTGTTTGCCCCGGAATCGATCGTCGTGACGGAATTAAGCAGTTTCCAACTAGAAGCGATCCAGGATTTTCATCCTTACGTCGCGGTGCTGCTGAATATCACGGAGAACCATCTCGACCGGCATCGGACCTTCAGCGCCTATGTCAGCGCTAAGGCGCAACTCTTCCGCAATCAGAAGCCAGACGACTATGCCATTCTGAACGCCGACGATCCTACGGTGATGAGCCTCGCTCCGGCCCTCGTCAGCCGCAAGATTTTCTTCAGCTTGGAGCAGGACCTGCCAGAAGGAGTTCTTTTATCTCGCGGACGGATTCTTTACCGGGTGGCGCACCTCGAGCGCGTGCTGATCGAAGAGCGCGAGATCCGGTTGCGCGGCCAGTTTAATGTGCAAAACGTGATGGCCGCCGCGGCTGCGGCTTGCGTGCTGGGCGCGGACTTCAAGGCCATCCGGAGCGCGGTGCATGACTTCCATGGCGTCGAGCATCGCCTGGAGCGCGTGGCGAGCGTGCGAGGAGTGGAATTCTATAACGACTCAAAGGCTACCAGCGTGGATGCAACCGCCAAAGCGCTGGCCACTTTCGAGCGAGGTGTACACCTGATCCTTGGCGGCAAAGACAAAGGCGCGCCGTACAGTCCCCTGCGGCCGCTCATCGATGGCCGCGTTAAATCCGTCTATCTCATCGGCTCGGCTGCCGAGAAAATCGCTGCTGACCTTGAAGGCGCTGACATCCATCACGCGGGAGATTTAACGATGGCTGTGCAGATGGCATTCGCGCGTGCCGTCTCCGGCGACGTAGTCCTGCTCTCTCCGGCATGCGCCAGCTTTGACCAGTTTGAGGATTTCGAGGAGCGCGGACGAGCCTTCAAACAGGTCGTTCAGCGGCTCCCTGATATGCGGCTGGCGAGCATGTATCCGTCCCCAGTTCGGGCGGAAAAGATTGCTCCTGCTTTAACTCCTGATACAGAGACGATGCCAGTAGCAACCGGCGAACCCAAGGCCCATGCTTGGGACGAGTCTCGTTACGTGTACGAGACTGGCACCGAAGATATTCCCGCCAATCTCTCCAAAACCGATGAAGAGCCGGCGGCTGGCGTCCCTGAGCGAGGCTCGCTTGGCCCGATCGAGTCTTCTCTCGAATCGGTTTCCCCTTATGAGGTAATTGAGGCTCAGTCCGCAACTGAAGCAGTGGAAGAAGCGCCAAGAGATGAAGAGGGCGTACCACCGCCTCCGCAAAGACCCGCGAGCGGAGAGCAGAGGCAGATAGACCTTTTTTCGCCGGCTGCGCCCGGAAAGCGCGCTGGGAAGTTACTGTAAAGGAACTCTAAGCGTTCATGGCTCGCAAGCTGCAGTCCGATCTTGTACTGTTCGGCGCGGTAGTGGTTCTGGTGGTATTCGGCCTGGTCATGGTGTTCAGCGCCTCGGCGGTGCTGGCGCAACAGCAATACCGCTTCAGCTACTACTTTCTTCTCCGCCAAGGCATTTGGGCAGCGCTGGGAATGGCGGCCATGGTGCTCATGATGAATTTCGACTACCGCCGGCTCTGCAACCCGCGCGTCATCTTTCCCGCGCTGGGCTTTCAAGTGCTCCTGCTGATGGCGGTGTTTTTGATGCCGCGGCGCCATGACACCCACCGCTGGTTTTTCGCCGGGCCGCTGAGTTTCCAACCCTCCGAGCTCGCGAAGATTCTGCTGGTGGTCTTCTTTGCCTATTTCCTGAACCGGCAAAAGGATTCGGTGAACGATTTTCATCACACGCTGCTGCCGCTGGGATTTGTCACGGGACTCACGGTGCTGCTCATTCTGAGGGAGCCAGACCTCGGAACATCGCTCGCAATCGTGCTGATAGCCGCCACCATGCTCTTCGCCGCCGGGCTTCGCCTGCGGTACTTTGCAGCGTCCGCGTTCGCAGCCATTCCTTTGCTTTACCTTGTCATTTTTCATGTGCAGTACCGGCTGAACCGCCTGCTCGGTTTCTTGCATCCCCAGGCAGATCCTCTTGGCAAAGGGTTCCAGATGCTTCAGTCGCTGATCGCGGTAGGCTCCGGCGGCATCCTGGGGGCGGGCCTGATGGAAGGGCGGCAAAAGCTGTTTTTCCTGCCGGAGCCTCAGACGGATTTTATCTATGCAGTCATCAGCGAGGAGTTGGGGTTCATCGGGGCTGTGGTTGTAGTGGTTCTATTTGCCATCATTCTCTGGAGAGGTCTGCGGGCGGCGGCGTACTGCTCCGATGGATTCGGAAGGCTGCTGGCGATTGGAATAACTGTACTGTTGGTAGGGCAGGCGCTGGTCAACATGAGCGTCGTCATTGGCCTGATGCCCACGAAGGGTATTCCCTTGCCTTTCATCAGCTACGGCGGATCATCCCTGCTGATGAACCTGATCGCCGCGGGTATACTCTTGAACATTTCGCAGCACGCAACCGGCAATACGCGCTGGTAGCAGCCAAGACGGATATTCAGCGGGAATTCGAGGGTGCTGTTGGGCAGCCCGGCCAGTGCACGGTTTCAGCCGGCCAGAAGGAGCAGCGCATTTCTTCAGTCATGGAAAGCACATGCAATCTATGAGTTGTGCGGCGCCAAAGCCTTCCGGCGCTTTATCAGGCGAGCGCCTTCCCGCTGTGCGGCGGATCCTGATGGCAGCGGGTGGGACCGGCGGGCACATCTTCCCAGCTCTGGCTGTTGCTGAAGAACTGCGACTGCGGGCTGAGGCGGAGCCGTGCGGGGCAACGAGCCGGACTCGATGGCAGATCGAGTTCGTGGGTGGCGGAAGGGAGCTTGAGTCAAAAGTGATTCCTTCCGCGGGATTTGCCTTGCACTCAGTCGCCGCTGCCGGACTAAAAGGCATTGGGGGAATGCGTAAGGTCCGCAACCTGATGGTGCTTCCTCGCAGCTTCTGGGATGCGGCGGCGCTGCTTTCCCGTTTTCGGCCGCAGATCGTCGCCGGAATGGGAGGCTACGTAGCAGGCCCGGTGATGCTGGAGGCTTCTTTGGCGCGCATTCCCACTCTGCTTTTTGAGCCTAACGGAGCTCCCGGCTTTACGAACCGTGCGCTCGCGCCGTTCATTCGGGAAGCAGCCGTGGGCTTTGAGCAAGCCGCCGCGTTTTACGGATCGAAGGCGCGATTCACCGGGCATCCGGTCCGGGCTGCATTTCATCGTGTTCCTGCGAAGCGTTCTGAGCCGCCTTTCACACTGCTGGTTCTGGGAGGCAGCCAGGGATCCACGGCGATCAATACCACCGTTGTGAGCGCGCTGCCCATGTGGATGCACGAACCAGGGCGCTTCATGGTGATCCATCAAACGGGTGAGAGAGATTTCGAGCGGGTCCGGGCCGCTTACGCGGAAGCGGGATTTCGGGCAGACGTTCAGCCATTCATCGACGATGTGCCGCAGGCTCTCGCGGCCGCGGATCTCGTTATCTGCCGGTCGGGGGCGTCGACGGTGGCGGAGCTGGCGGCGGCCGGGAGAGCATCGCTGATGATCCCTTTTCCGGCGGCCACGGACAATCACCAGCTCGAGAACGCGCGGGTGATGGAACGTGCTGGAGGCGCGCGAGTGATGGAGCAGCGTCGCCTGACAGCGCAAGCTCTATTCGAGGCGGTATGCTCCCTTGTCAGCCGGCCCGATGTCCTTGACGAAATGGGTAGCGCCGCCCGCTCGCTGGCCAGGCCAGACGCGGCCGCCCGGATTGCGGATTTAATTGAAACCTTGGCGCCGCCTGAAGCAGCCGGTGACCGGGGGCCGCGCCAAAGTCGCGGTTGATCCTCTTGTAGCGCAGCGTTCGCCTTATAACGCTGCGGCTTTTATGCCGGATGAAACGCCTCAGGGCTGAAAAGCGAGCCCTGCGCTGCAACGGAAGACTCTGCAGAGCGGCTGATTCCTGGCTTTGGCGGAACCCTGGGTGGTTGCATAAAGCCGCTGCTGAGTATTTTTTCAGTAATCTGATAAGGACCGGAAGCTAGCGCCCGCGCTCCAAAGCGCGTGCGGCAGGATGTGGGGTTTATGTTAGGCAAAATTCGCAAAATTCATTTCGTTGGCATCGGGGGCATCGGTATGAGCGGCATCGCCGAACTGTTGCTGAACCTCGAGTTCACGGTTTCCGGCTCGGATTTAAAGCAGACAACGGTAACGGACCGCCTGGCGCGCCTTGGCGCAAGGATCTCCATTGGCCACGCCGCCGCGAACGTTCATGACTCGCAGGTCGTGGTCATCTCTTCGGCTGTGCCCGCGCAGAACCCTGAAGTGGTTGAGGCCCGGCGTCTCGAAATCCCTGTTATCCCGCGCGCCGAAATGCTGGCGGAGCTGATGCGGTTGAAGTTTAGCGTAGCGGTAGCGGGAGCGCATGGAAAGACCACCGTCACCTCGATGATTGCGGTGATGCTCACCGAAGCGGGCCTGGATCCCACCGCAGTGATCGGCGGCCGTCTGGATGTGTTTGGTTCGAGCGCCCGCTTGGGCCAAGGCGAGTTGATGGTCGCAGAAGCCGATGAGAGTGACAAGTCATTCCTGTTGCTTCTGCCCTCCATTGCGGTCGTTACGAACATCGATCGCGAGCATTTAGATCATTACCGCGATTTCGAGGAGATCAAGAACACCTTCGTTTCCTTCATGAATAAGACGCCCTTTTACGGTGCTGTGATCGCCTGTTCGGATCCTCCCTGGCTGGAAACACTGGAAGCAATCCGGCCGCGGCTGCGGCGGCGGCTTATTACGTATGGCCTGGAGCCTAACGCTGAAATCACCGCCGAAAACGTTAAACCAGATCGCGGCGGCTCCGCCTTCGACGTGCGAGAATCAGGTCGGCCGCTCCTGAGCGCGCGGCTCGCAGTTCCTGGAAGACATAACGTGCAGAACGCTCTGGCTGCGGTTAGCGTGGGACTGGAGCTAGGCCTCGATGCGTCCCAAATTCGCCGGGGTCTTGAGCGGTTTCGCGGAGCAGACCGCCGCTTTGAAGTGAAGGCCGAGGTGGAGGGAATTACGGTGGTAGACGATTACGGCCACCACCCCGCGGAAATCCGGGCCACGCTGGATGCCGCCCGCGCGCGGGGCGCCCAAAGGATCTGGGCTGTTTTCCAGCCGCACCGCTACACACGCACACAATTTCTCATGGATGAATTCGCAGCCGCATTTGCCGGATGCGAGCGCGTCGGTGTGTTGGATATTTATCCTGCGGGTGAAGACCCCATCGCCGGCATTACCGCTCAGACGCTAGTCGATCGAATGCGTCGTCTTGGCTGCCTGGCGGCGCGCTATGCGCCGTCTGAACCGGATCTTATACGCGAGTTCTTAGAGGAGGTCCGCCCCGGCACGATGATCCTCACCATCGGGGCGGGCAGCGTGTGGAGGATAGCAGACGCCTTGGCTGCGGCGCTTGAGGCTCGAGCAACGGCTCAGGCAAAGCCTTCTGCGGTCTAGCAGTAACGCCACCATTTCGGCGGCAGCAACCGGCAGGATATCGGCGCTACGGGCAAGTCAATTCTCCATTTTCTGGGCACTAGCCTAAAGAAGAAGAGTGAAGCGTTGAATTACGCGGAACACATCCCTCTGCCGGACGAGTTGGTGGCCGAACCGCCTTCTCTTTATCGCCGCAGACAAAAAACAGTCGGTGTACGGCGTGGAGGCGCCCGCATAGGCGTCCGCTTGCTGAAAGTCGGCATATTCGGCCTGTTGCTGCTGGTGGTGTTGGGCGCGGTTGGGTACCGGCTCGCGGCCTACTCCGCTTCCTCAGCTCAATTCCGATTTAACCCGAACCAAGATGTGACGTTTGAAGGAAATCGTTTTGTCTCGCATCAGGATTTGGTTAGCGCCCTCGGATTTGAACCAATTAGGGACGGAGAAGGCCACAGCATTTTCGGGCTGAATCTGGGGGCGGTGGACCGCAGGGTGGAAAGCATCCCCTGGATCGAGTCGGCCACCGTCTCACGGCTCTTTCCGAAGCGCTTGCTTGTTAGCGTTGTTGAACGCAAGCCGCTTGCATTCGCCGAGGTCTCAGGACACCTTGTCCTTGTGGATAAACACGGAATCTTTTTGGAGAGACCGCACAAGGCGGTGTTTGATTTCCCCGTTATTCACGGCCTTGGCGCGGCGGCCAATCCTGCTGAGCGCGAGCGATTGCTCGAACCATACGTGAAGTTTTTGCAACAAGCGGGCGATGCGGTGGATCGCTCAGGTTGGCAGATTTCAGAGGCGGACCTGCAAGACTCAGCCGACCTTCAGCTACTCCTGGTGCAGGGCAGCGAAACGGTCCTTGCTCATTTTGGGGATCAAGATTTCAACCAGAGATTTGAGACTTTCGCAGGGCTGGCTCCCCAGGTGATAGCCAGCAATCCCAGAATCAACTCTATGGATCTGCGCTATCCGGGTGAGGTCGTCGTGGACCCAGCCACGCCACCGCCCGTGTTGGAGAGTAGAACGAAACCGGCACAGCAGTCGCGAGGCAGATGATTAGGCTCCGCCATGATGCTGAAGGGCCTTTTTCAGCATCTGTGAAGAACGCGACCGGAGCATGTAGAATAAGGATCGATGCGGGCGAGGCTCGCACTTGTATTTTGGGTTTAATGGCATCGAAAAGCTCGTTTATCGTCGGACTCGACCTCGGCAGCACCAAGACCTGTGTGCTGGTTTGCGAATTGTTGCAGAACGGCAAGCTGCGCGTCGCTGGTTTCAGCGCAGCGGAATCCAAAGGCTGGCGCCGCGGTGTGATTGTCAACCTTGATTCGGCGCTGCTTTCCATCAAAAAAGCGGTTGAAGCGGCAGAGGACGCGGCTGGGACGCCGATAGATAACGCGTTCATCGGCGTCGGAGGGCCGCACATCAAGGGGGTGAATTCCCGGGGCGGGATCACACTCAGCCGGCCTGCGCAGACCAGCCGCGAAGTGACCGGCGAGGACGTGCGCAGGGTGTTTCAGGCGGCTCAGGCGGTGAGTCTGCCAGCGGACCGTCAGGTAGTGTACGCAGAGAGGCAGGAATACGTGCTCGATTCGCAGGACGGCATTCGCAACCCAGTCGGGATGACCGGCTCGCGGCTGGAAGTGAATGTGCATTTGGTGACCGCATCCGTCACCGCGCATGAAAATGTCGTCGCAGCAGTCAATAGGGC
Organism: Terriglobia bacterium; assembly: GCA_050745645.1. GTDB lineage: Bacteria > Acidobacteriota > Terriglobia > UBA7540 > UBA7540 > RH2-MAG17b. Next base: position 22,270 of record JBOGJZ010000348.1, read on the forward strand.
TGGAATTGTTGTGAACGAGACGGTCTATGAAGCGCTGGCGGCGGCCGAGTCTTGCCTCGCCCCCGATGAGCGCGAGTTGGGCGTAGCCCTCCTTGATATCGGCGGAAGCAATTCACACCTCATCATTTATCACCAGGGAAGCGTGCGTTACAGTGGAGTGGTCCCAGTCGGCGGCGACCATTTCACGAATGACATTGCAGTGGGCCTGCGCACGCCAATTCCCGAAGCTGAAAAGATGAAGGTAAGCTGGGGCCAGCACGACCTTTCGCAAGATGAGGACGCCATGCTGGAAGTGGCCAGCGTGGGTGAGCGACCCGCCCGCACAGTCAGCTATTCTGTGCTCGGCGACATCATCGAACCACGCGCCCAGGAGCTGCTTGAGCTCGTGTCTTTGGAGATTGAGCGGTCTGGATTCTCGACTTTGCTGGGCGGCGGTCTGGTGCTCACGGGCGGCGGCGGCAAGCTGGGCGGCCTCGCCGCGATGGCCGAGCAGGCTCTCGGCCTGCCCGCGCGGCTGGGTCAACCATACGGGCTGGAGTCGATGGGAGATGCGCTTCCTGACGCCGCTTACGCCACCCTGGTTGGTCTAGTGCTGCACGGCCTCCGCTTGCGATCTGTAATCAATTCACGCCCGGCAGGGCTGAGCGGCAAGCTGTGGGGCATCTTTCGGGGAAACTGAGCCGCGTAGCCTTTGCGTGTCATTCAGAATGACAACGATTAGGATCGAACCGGCCCAGGACAATACCTGCAGATTTTGGAAATAGAATCAGGAGGACCCAGTATGACCAGTGACAACGGCGATGCCGGCCTGCGGGTTGATTTTTCGGATGAATTGCGCCGGGGCGCGAAGATCAAAGTAATTGGCGTGGGCGGCGGCGGCGGCAACGCGGTGAACCGCATGATTGAGGCGTCCGTAGAGGGGGTTGAGTTTTGCGTCGCCAACACCGATCTTCAGGCGCTGAGCATCTCAAAAGCTCCAGTCAAGATACAGTTGGGCGCCAAGCTCACCAAGGGACTCGGCGCCGGCGCCAATCCCGACGTCGGCCGCCAGGCAGCGCTTGAGGACACAGACAAAATTCTGGATGTGCTCGACGGCGCGGACATGGTGTTTATCACCGCCGGTCTGGGAGGGGGGACGGGCACGGGAGGCGCTCCCATCGTTGCTGGCCTCGCCAGGGAACTGAACGCGCTCACGGTGGCCGTGGTCACTAAACCATTCGCCTTCGAAGGCAAAAGGCGCATGGCTCAAGCTGAGCAGGGACTGGCGGAGCTGAGCGAAGCCGTCGATACGGTGATCTGCATCCCGAACGAGCGGCTGATGCAATTTGTGGAGAAGGATACCAGCTTCTTTGAAGCTTTCCGGATCGCCGACGATATTCTGCGCCAGGGCGTTCAGGGCATCTCAGACATTATCACCATTACCGGCATCATCAACCGGGACTTTGCCGACATCAAGACCATCATGCAGGGGATGGGTTACGCGGTGATGGGCACAGCCGCGGCCAGCGGAGAGCACCGCGCTGTTGAGGCAACGAACCGCGCCATTTCCAGCCCGTTGCTGGAAGACGCCTCAATCAACGGCGCTCACGGCATCCTGATGAATATCACCGGGTCGAGCAAGCTGACGCTTCATGAGGTTCACGCTGCCTCGACCATCGTTCAGCAAGCGGCCGCAGACAATGCCAATATCATTTTTGGAGCTGTTCATGACGAATCCATGGGGGATGAGGTGAAAGTCACCGTCATCGCTACCGGCATCAAGAATGAGAAATTGGCGGCTGCGGCGCGGACAGAAGGCCTCAGCGCGGCGCGCGCCGTGCAGGAGACGCTGAAAACCGCGGTTCAGCGCAAGGATAGGCTTCCGATTGAGGCGGGTGCCGGAGAAATATCCGCGGAGCTGCCGCCTTTTGACTATGAGGTTCCCGCCTTTTTGCGCCGCAAAAAGACAGGAGCTTAAGTAATCCTGTGGGAGCGCCAGTCAAGGTTCTCTCATCTGTGCTCGACGGGATGCTGGAGCATGCCTGCAGCGAAGCCCCCGCAGAATGCTGTGGTCTCCTTGCAGGCTCGTCGAGTTCGCAAAGAGTTATAACAGAAATTTTCCGCGCTGCGAACGCTCTTGAATCTTGCAGCGAGTACTTCATCGCCCCGCAGGAGCTCATTGCCGCCCTGCGCAAGATGCGATATCTCGGGCTGAGCCATCTCGGCATTTACCACTCCCATCCACACAGCGAAAATTTTCCCTCGCGCCGTGACCTTGAACTGGCTTACTATCCTTCTTGCTCCTATTTCATCATCGCCCCGCACAAGCAGCCCCGCTGCGCCATCCGGGCGTTTGAAATTCGCGACGGCAGCGTGATGGAACTTGCAATTAAGGTGATCTAATGGCGTAGCGGCGGGTTCATTCCAACATTTTGTGGCGGCTTAACAGGTTGCTGAAAAAGTCGATTCTGTCATGCTGAGCGGAGCGAAGCATCTGCTTGTCGCAGTGAAACGGAAGCGCTTAGATTCTTCGCCGCGCTCTCTCGAAAGTTATCCATACCCCGTCATTCCCGCGAAAGCGGGAATCCAGGATGTGCGTACCGTTCCGGACCCCCGCTTTCGCGGGGGTGACACGGCATGGCGACTTTCATCTACATGGGTGGGCCAAAGGCCCATGTGATACTCAGAATGACACGGCCCAAAACCCTTTTTCAGCAACCTTGCTTTTTCCCGGCCTGCGCCGGGGCAGGCGTCGAACGCCGCTACCACTCAATTGCCGCAGTGATCGCGCAGGCTCTTAAAGCTGCTTTACCCGAGGTCAAAAAGCAAACATGACAACGAACGGCAAGATCGCGCTTGTCACCGGCGCTGGCAGCGGCATAGGCCGCGCCGCCAGCCTTGCTCTTCAGTCTGCGGGGTATGCCGTCGTGCTCGCCGGCCGCCGCTCTGAGGAACTTGAGAAGACTGCGGCGCTGGCTAAGCCTTCCGGCGGCCAGATGCTCTCCGTTCCCGCCGACGTTAGCAAACCTGATTCAGTCCGGGCGCTTTTTGCCAGGGTGAAGGAGGCGTTTGGCCGGCTGGACGTGCTCTTCAATAACGCAGGCCTCAACGCCCCGGGCATCCCGATCGAAGACCTCACCTACGAACAGTGGCAAGCGGTCGTAGACGTCAACCTCACCGGCGCATTTCTGTGCGCTCAGGAAGCCATCCGGCTGATGAAGGCGCAGGACCCGCGCGGCGGACGGATCATCAACAATGGCTCCCTTTCTGCTCACGCGCCCCGCCCCCAGTCGGCGCCTTATACCGCGACAAAACATGCGATCACAGGGCTGACCAAGTGCATTTCGCTTGATGCCCGCAAGCATGGCATTGCCTGCGGCCAGATTGACATCGGCAATGCAGCCACCGAAATGAGCAGCCGAATGGCAGCCGGCGTACTCCAGGCAAACGGCACAACGATGGCCGAGCCCCGCATGGATGTGCGGCATGTGGGCGAAACCATCCTCTACATGGCAAATTTACCGCTCGATACTAACGTGCAGTTCATAACCATTATGGCCACCACGATGCCCTTCATCGGACGCGGCTGAGATGGTTGTGCTTAAAAAAATCCCCGGTTGCGGACAGCGCCAGCCCGCCGTGTCTTCTCCACTCCTGCCGCGGTCGCAGTGCATCATCATTCCCGCGAAGGCGGGAACCTATTCGATTGAAAATCTGAAATACGAATTCCGCGGCCGGCTGTTCAGGCCGGGCCGATTAAATTGACCCATTCCGGGATTTCTGTTTAGATGGTTTTATATGGGTTTAGCGCGAAAAGTCAGCCCTGTTTCTGAGCTTTTGGCGGCGCAACGCATCGAGCACGTGCGCTATGCGATCCGGGATATTGCGGTTGTCGCCGAGCAGCTCGCCCGGGAAGGGAAACAGATCATTTCTCTGAATATCGGCGACCCGTTGATGTTCGATTTCCAGACGCCGCCTCATCTAATCCAAGCTGTCACCCGGGCGATGCGCGACGGCAAGAATGGCTACGCTCCTTCCCTGGGAGTGGAGGAAGCGCTCGAAGCGATCCGCGCTGAAGCGGATCGAAAGGGCATCCGCAACATTCAGACTGTCTTCGTGACTCATGCGGTGAGCGAGGCTGCGGACATTTGCCTCACGGCGCTCGTGAACCCGGGAGAAAACGTCCTGGTCCCCAGCCCGGATTATCCGTTGTACTCTGCCGTTCTTGCCAAGATCGGGGCGGAAGTAAATTTCTACCGCCTTGACGAAGCGCAAGAATGGCAGCCTGACCTCAGCCATCTCGAAGAGAGAATCAACCCGAACACACGCGCCCTCGTGTTGATTAATCCCAATAATCCGACCGGGGCGGTTTACGCGCGGGAAACCCTGGAAGCGCTGGCCGATATCGCTCGCCGGCACGGGCTCGCGATCATCACAGACGAGATTTATGACAAGCTGATACTCGACGGTTCCTCCCACTGTTCGATTGCGGCGCTGGCCCCCGATGTGCCCATCGTGACGTTGCACGGTCTTTCCAAGGCCTATCTCGCGCCGGGCTGGCGAATCGGGTGGGCGGTGGTGAGCGGTCCGGCGAAGATGACAAGGCCCTACATTGAAAATCTGCACAAGCTGCTGCGCGCCCGCCTGAGCGCCAATCATCCGCTGCAGTACGCCATCCGTCCCGCCTTGGAAGGCTCGCAGGCGCACCTTAAAAAGGTGGTTGAAAAGCTCCGGCGGCGGCGTGATCTGACGATGCAATGGTGCGAGTCTGATCCGCGCGTCAGTTGCGTGAAACCTCGCGGCGCATTCTACGCTTTTCCGCGGTTTGAAATCAGCGGCAGTGATGAACGGTTTGCGCGAGACCTGCTCGCGGAGAAGCAGGTCCTGATTGTGCACGGCACAGGTTTTGGCCTGCCGCAGAAGGCGGGAAACCATTTTCGGCTGGTTTTTTTGGCAGACGAAGACACGCTGCAGCAAGCCTATGGGGCGATCTCAGAGGCGCTTGCGGTGCGCAGCGCATGAAGGCGGGGTAGCCACGGTCAGCGTTTTTCCTGACCGTGGGCTTTTTCTGCAAAACCCACGGTCGATCAAGACCCGATTGACTGTGGCTACCACTCGCATCACTGAATGAATATCCACCGGCCAGCAAACTGGCCTTGGAAAAAGCGGCGGGCGACCTGTCCCGGCCAAGACGGGAGCCGCCGCACTCCAAATGGCGTTGGGAGGAGGGCCTGAACAATGGACCGGACGGGCGCCTGGGAACTGCTTTGTGAATATACCAAGAGCGACAGCTTAAGGAAGCATGCGCTGGCCGTGGAAGTGTGCATGAGAGCCTACGCCCGTAAGTTTGGCGAAGACGAAGACCTCTGGGGATGCATCGGATTGATCCACGACTTCGATTATGAGCTATACCCGCACGCGCCTGACCACCCCATGAAGGGCAGCGAGATTCTCAAGGAAAAGGGATATTCAGAAGAGGTGCGCCGGGCGATTCTCGGTCATGCGAATTACAGCGGAGTGCCGCGCGATACGCGCATGGCGATGGCTCTTTTTGCGTGCGACGAACTCGCGGGCTTTATCACTGCCTGTTCGCTCGTGCGGCCCGGCAAAATCAAGAGCCTCGAACCCCGGTCCGTAATGAAGCGCATGAAGGATAAAGCCTTCGCGCGCTCTGTGAGCCGGGATGATATCCGCCGCGGCGCGGAAGAACTCGGCATTCCTCTTGAGGAGCACATCGCTTTTTG
>JBOGJZ010000349.1:0-6513 GCA_050745645.1 Terriglobia bacterium
CAGGCTCGGCTTCAATCTTCTCACGCAGGCGGCGGATGTGAACGTCCACGGTGCGCGGGGTCACAAAACGATCGCGGCCCCAGACCTGATCCAGCAGACTCTCCCGGGCAAAAATCCGGCGTGGATGCGAGGCTAAGAAATGCAACAGCCGAAATTCCAACGCGCTCAGCTCCACGGTCCGCCCGCGGACAGTCACTTCCTGCGTGCTGGGGTCCAGGCGCAGACCACCTATCTCGACTAAGCGCCCGTGCTCTTCCTCGCGCTCTTCCCGGCGCAAAACCGCCTTGACGCGAGCTACCAGCTCGCGAGGGCTGAAAGGTTTCACCACGTAGTCATCGCCGCCGATTTCCAGGCCCAAAACACGATCTACTTCTTCACCGCGCGCGGTGAGAAAGATCACCGGCAGGCCGCGCAAGCTGTCATCAGAGCGAAGGCGCTTGCATATTTCCAGGCCATTCAAGTCCGGGAGCATGATGTCGATTATGGCGAGGTCTGTAGAGCCGCGGCGGATGAAATCGAGACCTTCCTGACCCCGCGTGTAACTCTTAACGTCGAATCCTTCCTTGCGCAGCGCGTAAGTCACCAGGTCCACGATATCCTTTTCATCCTCTATCACGGTGATGCGAGGCGGCATGGCGGCATTATAACACTGGTTATATTACACTTGCGTTTAGGCCAGGTGACCAGCTAGGTGATTAGATTGAAAAGTAATAGCTCATCGCAGTCTCCAAAATTGGGTGAAATGCGAGCCCAGAAAGCGCGAGCATTCCGGTCAGAAGAGGAGCTTGTCGAATGGCTCCGACGGCATACCCGCTACTCCCGCTCAGAACTTCACCGTGTGGGAATCGGAGACGATGCAGCAGTCTTGGCGCTGCGCCGCGGCCGCCGTCTGCTCCTGACCGCAGACCTGTCGATTGAAGGCGTGCATTTTGACGTCCGATTGCATCCTCCCGAGTCGGTGGGACATCGCGCGCTGGCTCGCTCTCTGAGCGATATCGCCGCGATGGGCGGCACACCAAGATTCGCTCTGGTGTCCATTGCTCTTTCCTCACGAGCGACCCGCAGTTGGGTGAAGCGCTTTTATGCCGGCCTGTTAGCGCTCGCGCGCCGTTTCGGCGTGGAGTTGGCAGGCGGAGATACCGCGCGAACCCTGGGGAACTCGCTGGTTGACGTCGTAGTAGCCGGTGAAGCGCCGGCAAGTCAAGTGCTGTTGCGCTCCGGCGCGCGGCCCGGCGATCATCTTTACGTCGCGGGCGAGCTGGGAGCGGCAGCGCTTGGCCTAAGGCTGCTGCGCGCGAAGTCCGGCCGCAACACTTTTGCGCTCCGAGCCCATCTATATCCCGAACCGCAATGCAAACTAGGGCGCTACCTCGCTGCTCGTAGGCTTGCGTCTGCGGCGATGGACCTGAGTGACGGTCTCTCGACTGATCTTGCGCGGTTGTGCGCTGCAAGCGGCGTGGGAGCGCGTCTTCGCGCTGATCGAATTCCCTTGACGCAATCTTTGCCGGTGCCGGGCCCGCGTGCGCCGTCCCTCCTCGCGCTTGCTTTGCACGGAGGCGAAGACTACCGTCTCTTGTTCACCGTGCCTGCTTCCAAGGTTTCCCGGCTTCCATCGACTTTCGGAGACGCGCAGCTCTACGAAATCGGAGAAGTCACAGCATCACGCGCCATTCTTCTGATCTCCTCCTATGGCGCTGAGCAGCCGCTTGCGCCCGCAGGCTACGACCATTTCCGTAAACCTTAGTAACATTGTTCCTGCGCACCTGCGGGCGCTGGCCGCGATTGAAAATGGTGACGTCTTTCGATACGTTCGAGGTTCGGCCGCTTAGAACCGGCCGCGAATTCCGCGCGTGTGAAGGAATTCAGCAGGAGGTTTGGGGGCATCTTGCCTGCTCGGCGGAACTGCTGAGCACAGCGCAAAAACACGGCGGCGTGGTGCTGGGCGCCTTTCACGGCCGCGAACTTGCCGGGTTCTTATTCGCCTTCCTAGCGCGGCGGCGGGGCAAGTTGATTCATTGGTCTCATATGATGGCGGTGCGGGAGAACTTACGTGACCACGGGTTGGGCCTGCGCATGAAATTGTTGCATCGCCGTCTGGCCATCGAACAGGGATTGCGGTCCATCTGCTGGACGTTTGACCCGCTTGAAAGCCGCAACGCTTTCCTGAACATCGAGCGGCTCGGTGCCGTGGTTGAGGAGTATATTCCGGACTGTTACGGCGATTTTCCGAGCGTTATCGAAAAAGGCCTGCCGAGCGACCGCTTAGTGGCGAACTGGCGCATCACCTCGCGCGCTGTAGCGCGCGCTTTGCAGCGGGTGAGACCAACGCCGCGACTGAATCCCAGGCTGCCGCGAATCAACGAGACCATCTCGAACTCGGACGGCTTTCCTAAGAACGCCCGCATCCGGCTGAATCGAAGCGAGCGGCGGCTTGCGGTAGAAATCCCCGCTGACACTGACGGCATGAGGTCCGCCGCGCTCAGCCTTGCCCGCCGCTGGCGCACTGAGACCCGCCCCATTTTTCAGACTTATTTTGCCGCCGGGTATCGCGTGACAGGGTTTGCGCGGGATGCCGGCGGCTCAGGGCGCTGTTTTTACGTCATGACGCGAAGCAAGCAGGGTGATTGATGCACGGCGGCCGCTGAGAAGAACGATCTTGCTGGGTGGCGCACACCAACAAACTGTCTACTGCTTGGACTTGCGGTGATGGAAAATGGAAAATAACTTTTTGATAAGGCTCTGGGGCTTGCTCCCGGGCGGAGCGGCTTCGGCCTGGGCAGCAGGTGAAACTTGCTGTCCTGGGACTGCCGGTTTTTGCGCCATCTGTTGGTTCGCTTTTGCCGGCGCCTGCACAGCGCCGGCCGGCGCCGGCGCCTCAGGTTGGCCGGCCGCGTTTCGCCGCTTTCCAAAGGGCATTATCTTACCTAGCCAGCTTGAAAGGCGCGACGCCATCGTAGGAGAAATGGGTTGAGTTCCGTCGATGTAAACGTCCTGGCCGGCCGCCAATGGATCGTTAGCCGTGAGCAGCAGCGACTTGCTGTCGATCGGGGCGGCAATAACGCCCAAAGGCTCGGCAAAGGGATCCATATCGTGGTAGGCCGGGAGCTGCGAGGCGGCCTGCATAAACCGCTCCCAAAGCGGCAGAGCGGAGCTTGCGCCGGCCAAACCAAGATTCTGGTCATTGTCGTAGCCCACCCAAGCCACCGCCAGCAGGTTGGAAGTGAATCCAGCAAACCATCCGTCGCGGGAGGTTCCCGTCTTGCCCGCCGCCGGCGCCATAAAGCCCCGCGCACGGATGCCTTCCCCGGTACCGTGCGCGATCACGCTTTCCATCAAACTCACCATTAAATAAGAGACGCGCGGGTCGAGCACCCGGCGCGAAACCACAGGCGGTTGCCAAAGCGTCCGGCCTGATTGATCCTTGACGGCCAGTATGAATCGCGGCGCTTCGTAGACGCCGCTGTTCGCAAAAATCGTGTACGCGCCAGCCATCTGCAAAGGAGTCGCCACATAGGCGCCCAGTGCGATTGCCGGCGTAGGCTGGATGCCGTTGCCGAGTCCGGCCGAAATGGCAAGGTCCCGAATCTTTCCGTAGCCTACCATCTGCGCAAGGTTAACGGTGGCCACGTTCAGCGAAAGCGCCAGAGCCTCGCGCACCGTGACCATGCCGTAGTACTCATCTTTATAATCTTTGGGCTGATACGTTTGATTTCCGAACTGAAACGCCGTCGGCTGATCCGGAAGCACAGTAGAGGCCGTAATGAGCGGCTTTGATCCATCCACGGCGGAGCTGAGCGCGGCAGCGTAAACGAACGGCTTGAAGGATGATCCGGGCTGGCGCAGGGCCAGAGCGTGATTGAGCTGACTGACGGCGTAATCTCTGCCGCCTATCAGCGCCCGCACTTCACCGCTGTGAGGGTCCAACACCACCAGCGCCGCCTGGGGCTCATCCGGGCCCTTGGGTTTCCCGCGCCTCCCCTTGAGCCGCTGATCGACTTCCTCGATTCCAGCGCGTACAGCCTGAGATGCGGCGGCCTGCAGACCAGGATCGAGCGTCGTATAGACACGATAGCTGTGAGAAAGCAGATTCTCTTCCGAAAAATGGCTGGTCAGTTCATCCTTGACTACGTCCACGAAGTAAGGAGCTTGCGCGCCGCCGACATTTTGCCGCGTAACGCCCAGGGGAGCCGCCATGGCTTGCGCAGCCTGACTGCTGCGAATGAAGCCGTCTCTCACCATCATGCCCAGCACCCAATTGCGGCGCTCCTTCACCCGCTTCTGATCCCGGTAAGGAGAGTAGAGGCTGGGGCCGCGGATCATGCCCGCCAGCATAGCAGCTTCGGGCAGCGTCAGGTCTTTGACGCTTTTGTTGAAATAGGCGGCAGCGGCCTCTCCGAATCCATATATCGAGAAGCTGCCGCTCTGGCCCATGTAGACTTCATTGGCGTACAGGGTGAAAATTTCCTGCTTGCTAAGCCGCTGTTCCAGAAGCAGAGCAATCAACATCTCCTTCAGCTTGCGCGGGATGGTTCGCCGCGGCGTGAGGAAAAAATTGCGAGCAAGCTGCATCGTCAGGGTGCTGCCCCCTTGGAGCGGCGCGCCGGCGAGCACGTCGGTGACGGCAGCTTCGGCGAGACGAATCACATTGATGCCGGGATGGGAAAAGAACCGGCGGTCTTCCGCCGCCAGCACCGCGCTCACCAGCACCGGAGGCAGATCATGGAACGTTACGAGCAGCCTCTTTGAGCGTTTCTGGTCAAAAGCTGTTGTGATGACTTCCGGCTCGAGATTGTATTGCTTGAGCGGGGTCTTTTGAGCCGGATCAGTGATTGAAGCGATCTTTCCACCTTGAAAAGTGATGACGGCGGATCCTTCCTGATAAGGCCCGGTTCTGAACGCTGATTCCGGACCGGGGTCGATCAAGAGCCGGTCGCCTTGCAGTTGGAAGCTGCCGATACCTTTGTCTGCTCCCTCATTCTCGGAATAGAGCGCTTTGCGAAGACGGTCTTCAACGGCGGCGGGCGCGATCTGTTCTCCAGGAAAAACAGGCGTGGGGGCGGACATGATCAGAGATGCAGTGTGAAAGATTGGCCCGTTCAGCCGCTCATCCACCATGTGCGAATAGTGTATGTAGGAGTAGACGAAAACAGTGACAACAGCAATCAGGAGCAGCAGGCCGGCGGCCAACAGTTCCTTTTTCCGCTTCCCTGCAAAGCGGAAGAGCGCGCCGTGAGCGCCTGCCTTGCGCGGGGTGCGGCGTTGCCGCGTGCGTCTATTTTGGGATGAGGACACAGTTCAATTAATAAGCCGGGGAGCCGAAGTGGAAATCGAAAGATTCATCGGCCAGGTGTAGATCTTCAGATCAATAGGGACGGTGTAGCGAACCCGGACCCGAACCACTCCCGCCTCGATTGAAGCGGCGACGTTTTGCATACCAACCGGCAGATCCAACTCCGCCGCCCGGTTTGTAATGCCTGGCGTAATGGCCTCGAGGGGAATATGGTTGACCGCGGCCTGTTGTGCAAGATCGTGGGCGGTCTGTTGGAGCTCGTAATTGTCTATGTAAACGGGCACGGCCTGAACAGCGATATAGCCAGCGACCACGAGAACGAGCAGGGTGATGACCAACCCCGCGTAGCCCTTTCCCGAGTCAGAGCGCCGCGCAGACGCGGGCCGTTCAGTCCCCGGATTTTCGAGCATGGAGCGTCTCCACAAGCGCCCCCCTTACCTCCAAAAGGTTAACATCGCGGGTCTGCCTTGTCGAGCGGTCGAAGATTTCCACTTTTCCCTGCTCGAGCTTGCGCTTTCCTACCGTGACGCGATAAGGAACTCCGATCAAATCTGCATCCTTGAACTTCACTCCCGGCCGCTCCGGGCGGTCGTCGAGCAGCACGTCGAGTGAAGACTTGCCGGCCTCGCCGTATACCTGCTCCGCTGCAGACCGCACCGCTCCATCATCCATGTTCGCGGCTGTCACGATGACGTCAAAAGGGGCTATCGACTGCGGCAGAAACATGCCGTCCGCATCGTGATTCTGCTCTACCGCGGCGCTCAATATGCGTTCAACTCCGATACCATAGGACCCCATGACCAGCGTGACTTCCTTGCCATGCTCGTCCAGGACGCGCGCGCCCATCGCCTCCGCGTAACGCCGCCCTAATTTGAACACATGCCCCAGTTCTACCGCCTTTGTCACTCGCAGCGGTCTGCCGCAATGCACGCAAAGGTCGCCTGCCTCAACCGCGCGCAGGTCATAATATTCAGGATCAAAATCCCGGCCGGGCGTCACGTAGCGAAGGTGCGTGTCATCCCGATTTGCGCCGGTCAGAAGATTTTTCCGCCCTCGCAGCGCCTCGTCTGTCAACACACGCACGCCTTTCAGGCCGATGGGGCCGAGCGAACCGAGATGGGCGCCGTGGATCTTGAACGCCTCCTCGGGGGTGGCCGGCCGGAAGGTGTTTCCGCCCAGGACTGCCGCAAGTTTGCTTTCGCTTAAAGTATGATCGCCGCGCA
>JBOGJZ010000350.1:0-5812 GCA_050745645.1 Terriglobia bacterium
GCCTGTGGAAGCTCCGCGCTGGTGATTATCGAGTCCTTTTCCGGTTCGATCGCGCTACGCGTACTCTTATGCTCTACGCTGTCGCCCATCGCAGCATCATCTATCGAAATCTGTAAGGCCAAGCTCAATTTTTGCTAAGCGCCGGGAGGACGTTTAAATGGTCCGGGCAGCGCGACGCGATCCACGCTTCCAGTTGAGCCCGGATCTCGCGGGCCATGGGGCTGTCCATCTGCGGCTTATCGAGATGGACCTCTACAAATTGCTTCCAATGGCAGCGCGGGCATTCTACGCCCAGATGCGCTGAGTGGATTACCGGATCATTCTGCGTCTGCGTAACGTTTCCCAAGAGTCACCTCGAAACTTCCATTTACCCGCCCAGCTCACGCCGGCCGCGATCGAGATCAGTCCTTCTTCTTCTCATCGGAATCCACAACTTCGGCGTCAATCACCTCGCCTTCTCCTTGTCCCCGGTCCTGCGCTGCACCCGCAGCGGATGAGCCGGCCGTAGCGCCCTCTTCATGTTCATGAGGGGCCGAAGCTGAGGGACCGGGGCGCGCCTGCTGATACATCGCTTCTGCGAGCTTGTGGGAGGCTTGTGTCAGGCGATCCACAGCCGCCGTAATTTGAGATGTGTCGTTTCCCTGAATTGCTTTCTTTGCGTCTTCAATGGCGGCCTCGATGTTTTTCGCATCGGCATCGCCAATTTTATCGCGGTGCTCCTTCAGCATCTTCTCGGTGGAGTACACCATCGCGTCCGCACGGTTCTTGACTTCGATCTCATCCTTGCGCCGCCGGTCTTCTTCGGCATGCAATTCCCCTTCTTTGGCCATGCGATCGATTTCTTCCTTACTCAGACCACTCGATGAGGTGATAGTGATCTTCTGTTCCTTGCTCGTCCCCAGGTCCTTAGCCGAGACATTCAGAATTCCGTTCGCGTCAATGTCAAAGGTGACCTCGATTTGAGGGATGCCGCGCTGCGCGGGCGGAATGCCGATCAGGTGGAATTTGCCGAGCGTGCGGTCGTCTTTCGCCATGGGCCGCTCGCCCTGCAGGACGTGAATCTCCACCGACGTTTGGTTGTCCGCCGCTGTCGAAAACGTCTCGCTCTTCCGGGTCGGAATCGTGGTGTTACGAGGAATCAGCGGCGTTGAGACTCCGCCCAAGGTTTCAATTCCGAGCGTGAGCGGCGTCACGTCCAGCAGCAGCAGGTCCTTGACTTCTCCGCCCAGCACGCCCGCTTGCACCGCCGCGCCCACGGCCACCACCTCGTCCGGATTAACGCCCTTGTGAGGTTCTTTGCCCCCGAAAATGTTCTTCACGATGTCCTGAATGCGGGGTATGCGCGTTGAGCCGCCAACCAGCACTACCTCATCAATTTTTTCGGGACCAATGCCAGCATCCTGCAGCGCCTGCTTAACAGGGCCGGCGGAGCGCTGAAAAATGTCTTCGCACATCTGCTCAAACCGCGCCCGCGTCAGCTTAAGCGTCAGGTGCTTGGGGCCGGAGGCATCCGCCGTGATGAACGGCAGGTTGATCTCCGTTTCGAGCACCGTCGAGAGCTCCATCTTGGCCTTTTCCGCTGCTTCCTTCAGCCTCTGCAGCGCCATGCGGTCTTTCGAAAGATCGATGCCCTGATCCTTGCGGAACTCATCCACGATCCAGTCGATGACGCGTTTATCGATGTCGTCGCCGCCGAGGTGCGTGTCACCGTTAGTAGATTTCACCTCCACCACGCCTTCGCCCACTTCCAGGATCGAGATGTCGAACGTGCCGCCGCCGAAATCGTATACAGCAATTGTTTCGTCCTTCTTCTTGTCCAGCCCATAGGCCAGCGCTGCCGCGGTGGGCTCGTTAACAATGCGCAGCACCTCCAGACCCGCGATTCTTCCCGCGTCCTTCGTCGCCTGCCGCTGACTGTCATTGAAATAAGCCGGCACAGTGATAACCGCCTGGGTGACCTTTTCGCCCAGATACTGCTCGGCGGCATCCTTCATCTTCTGCAAAATCAGGGCGGAAATTTCCGGCGGAGAATACTCCTTGCCCTGTGCTACGATGCGTACCTCTCCGTTGGGCGCTTCGACCACTTTATAGGGGACCGTCTTGATCTCGCTCTGCACCTCGCTGAAGCGGCGGCCCATGAACCGCTTAATCGAGTAAACAGTATTCTCCGGATTGGTGATCGCCTGCCGTTTCGCCGTCTGGCCCACCAACCGCTCCCCGGATTTTGTAAAACCTACAACAGACGGGGTCGTCCGAGCGCCTTCCGGATTGGTGATTACCGTCGGCTCGCCACCCTCCATGACGGCTACGACCGAGTTGGTCGTCCCTAGATCAATTCCGATAATTTTTGCCATAATACGATCTCCTCAAGAATCGACGGCATCGTTCTCGCCGCATAGAACATTGGATGCACGATAGCATTAGTGCGTTGCTATAATAATTTGCTTAGCGTCATAATGTCAATGTCCAAGGTAAGTCTATTAATATGAATGGAGCCAAATCTGATTAAAAGTCTCTTGACTTCAATAGCCTTTGGGTTTATTGCCTAGGGAATGGCTGGAGTCTCAGCTGCTCAATTCGCATACTAGGCAGGCTGTTGATGCAGTAGGGTTGTAGCGTCGGCTTCAGCCCGGCATGTGTCATGAGGCCAGTATGCCTGCTGAAAATTTTCTTGTCTCATAGGTCTCATGGGTCTCCTTCGTCTCGCCTGGAGTTGTTAAGCTGGGTGAATTCCGAATCAAGAAGTGCTGAAACCATGGCTCTCATCTTTTGCAAACCCGGTTTCACCGGAAAGGGGCTGGCGGCCTCGGTCTGGTGCGCTAACCAGCCTCCAGGGGTGAAGGAGCGCGCAAAGCGAGAAAATGCTTTGGAATCAATAAGGAGCAGATCAAAGGTGAAGTCCTATTACGGATTCTGATCCCGTGGCGGCGCCGGGACGGAAAATCGACATCCGGGATTGCCAATGGATCGCGCAACTGCTGCAGCACGGGCTGTTGCACGGCAGTTTCATTCCGCCGCGTCCTCAGCGGCAGTTGCGGGGCAAGATTCCCGAACTGGAGAAGGCGCCGGAAGGACACCTGGCCGAGCATCATCGGTTCATGCTGCGGCTGTTGTGGAAACAACTGGCGCAGCAAGAAGCACTGATCGCGGAGTTGGACACCATGATTGAGGAGCAAACGCCCCCTTTGCGGCTGAGATCGAGCAGTTGGACGCCGTGCCCGGCGTGGATCGCCGGGTCATCGAGGTGGTGCTGGCCGAAGTCGGCGCGGACATGAAGCCGTTTCCCAGCCATGAGCACTTGGCTTCGTGGGCCGGGATGTGTCCGGGGAACGAGGAGAGTGCGGGGAAGCGGAAGCGGCGGCGCAGTACCCCGGGTAATCGCTGGCTGAAACGGACCCTGGCGCAGGCGGCTTGGGCCGCAAACCATAGGAAGAATACCTACTTGGGCGCGCAATACCGGCGCTTGGCAGGTCGGCGCGGGAAGAAACGGGCTCTGATTGCCTTCGGCCACTCGATCCGGGTGATCTTCTATCAGATGCTCGAACGGGATGTCACCTAGGTCAGACGCTCCGGTTCCAGGCGATCAAAGAAGTCGCCGTCCAGCTCGCGGACTTTTACGCCGCCTATGCGAGGTCAACTTGCTGCTGCGGTTTCATTGATATCCCTACAGAGCGTTAGCTCTTGTTCGCGCCTCTGTTTGCTGTAGAATACGGAGGAAACTATGGCGGCAGAGCCTGCGCCCGTCCCTTTCAATCTTTAACCCATTGTTATGCGAGGCCTTAAGCAATGAAGCGAATGGAGCAGTTTCGTGATCCGAAGCTTTCGATTTGGCAATCTGCAGTAGACGAAGTGATTACAGGGAAGGCGATTACGGCGCAGGCGCCGGCTGGCCCGGCTCCCACTGTACCGCCACGCCCGGACACTGCGCATCCTATGGTGCAGGAAGCAGTCTCTTACTGCTCGGCCGTTGGAGGCGATACATCTTTCAAGCAGATTGCCGCAGCCCCTGCCTTACCCGGGGGAATTCTGCAGACGCTGGGGTATTGTTCCACAGCAGCGCTGAAGCTGGCCAAGGCTGCAATTCTACACAATCAGCAGGACTATGAAGCCACCCTGAATGAGATTGGCAAATTCACGCCCTGCGATCCTCTGTACATTGAGGCCGCCGCCAAGTATGTCGAATACTTCATCGCGCAAGGCAAAAAGGTTCCCTACCGCCTATATAAAAACCTGAGTGATTTTGTGATCGAAGGCAAGCTGCCGACGAAGGCGCGCGTCGCCATTTTGGGGGATTGGGGCACTGGAGAAGAGGCGGCGCGAAAAGTCCTGCAGCAGATTGCGGCAAAAAAGCCGGACGTTGTGATTCACCTCGGCGACGTCTATTATTCCGGAACCGAGTTCGAGGATCAGAGCTACTTTTACCAGCCGTGGACGGCGATCCTTAATCTCGGCGAGACCAAGATCCCCACCTTCACGCTTTCCGGCAACCACGACATGTACTCAGGCGGCGTCGGCTACTACAAGCTGATTGACCAGCTCGGCCAGCCCGCCAGCTATTTTTGCCTGCGCAATGATGACTGGCAGTTCCTGGCAATGGACACAGGATTACACGACAGTAATCCTGCCGAAATGGGATCAGCAGCCACCTATCTCGAGAATACCGAGCTTGCATGGCATGTCGATAAGATGAAGAACGCTGGCCGCCGGCGTACCGTGCTGCTTTCGCACCACCCGCTTTTCAGCGCCTACGAGGCGATCGACGGGCACGAGATCAACATGCGGCTGCAACCGCAGGTTTTCGACTTCCTGCCGAACGTGGCGCTGTGGCTGTGGGGACACGAGCACAACTTTATCGTCTATGGTCCCCTGGGGCGCTTGCAGCGAGGCCGCTGCTTGGGCCACGGAGCTTTCCCCGTCGGAGTGGATGAAGTGCCTTCCGCGCCGGTATTCTCCAACGTGCCGCTCATCACCAAAGACGCGAGCGGCAAGAGCATCAATCTCGGCGTGACCGAGGGCCTTTACGACCACGGGTACGCGATCATGGACCTGAACGGAGCCTCGGGCACAATCGCTTATTTTCAGGACACTGACGAGCAAAACCCTCTCTTTGCCGAGACGATTTCGTAGCTGACGCCGCATAGTTTCTGGAGTGGGGGAACTCTGCATTGCAAGCTCGTAAACTCTCGTTTTTAGCAAACATTTTAGGGCCATTAATTTCTGAAAGCTCGCATGTCATGCTGAGCGAAGCGAAGGATCTGCCTTTTGCCTGCTTCACAAGCAGATGCTTCGTGGAGCCTGCCCTGAACCCGCAGAGATTCTTCGCTTCGCTCAGAATGACAATGACTAGGAGCGAATCGGCTTAGAATGACACCCGAAAGACTCAGCATGGAGAAATGCGCGTTAGCTGAAAAATGGAAAAGATTACACAGATGAGCCGCTTATCCCTCCGCTGTCAAGCCAGCTAAGCCATTATTATTCAGCTAAATAGATAGGAACGCCTACTATGGCTAATTGCGTGCTCATGGTTAGGTCGTGGTTAATACCGGCGCGGGTAAAATTCTAGTGGTGGAAGACGATGGCGCGGAAAGAGAAAGCATTGTCGAGATACTCCGTATCTGGGGCTATGACGCGAGAGCGGCTTCAGATGGCATCAAAGCCTTGGAAGAGTTTATTTCGTCCACCTTCGATCTTATCGTTTGCGACGTGTACATGCCGCACATGAGCGGCATTGAACTCCTGAGAGAGCTGCAGCGGCGGTTTCATTCCGTAAATTGCATCATGATAAGCGGCGAAGAAAACGAGCGTAATGAGT
>JBOGJZ010000351.1:0-5603 GCA_050745645.1 Terriglobia bacterium
GCGCGCTTTTCGCAAGGCCCTTGAGATCGACGGTGATAGCCCCGAAGCGCACCTGGGCATCGCCATGGTCAGCCTCCGCAAGCGGCAGACCGAGCAAAGCGTGGAGGAATCGCTCATCGCTGTCAGCCTGCAGCATTTCCTGCCGATGGGACACTTCTATCTAGGCGTTGGCCTGGCGCGCTTGGGGCATTTTCACCGTGCCGGGCTTGCTTTCGAGACAACAGTCACCATGGCTCCCGGATTAATCAATGCGCACCGGTGGTTGATCGCTATCAACAGCCGCCCCGGCGGCGATCCGACCCGGGCTGCTGAGCACCGCCGCTTTATCGCCGACATTGTTCAGCGCAGAAGAGCAGCGCTCGCGCAGTGATTACCGTTGTTTCCGGGCTTCCGCGTTCCGGCACGTCCCTCATGATGCAGATGCTCGCCGCCGGCGGCCTCGCGCCCCTCACTGACGGCGTACGAGCAGCGGATGCGAATAACCCGCGCGGTTACTTCGAGTGGGAAAAGGCAAAAAGCCTGCCGCAGAATCCTGCTTTCATCGCGGAGGCTGAAGATATGGTCGTGAAGATCATCTCCATGCTGCTGCCGTCTCTGCCACAGAATCATTCCTACAAGGTAATCTTCATGGAACGGCCGCTTTCTGAAGTGGCAGCTTCCCAAGCTGCCATGATTCATAAGCTGGGCACGCAGGGTGCTGGCCTCGCGCCGGAGTCCTTGGCGCGCACGCTTGAGGCGCATCTCAAGCAGATCAAGGCTTCGCTCAAACTGCGCCCGGAAATCGGCGTCTGCTGGATGGATCATCACCGCGTGCTTGATGATCCCCGGTCCGCCGCCATAACCATTCAAAAGTTCCTCAATACTCCCCTTGACGTTGCAGCGATGACTGCACAAGTCGATCCTTCCCTTTACCGGCAAAGATCCGTGTAGCGGTTTTCTTAGGGCATGCATTTTTCAAGTCCGCAGCGTTTTCCACGCCAATGGAGAACTACGGAACGCAGGGTGAGGGGCGCCTGTCAGCTACTCAATTGCGTGGTTATGAGCGAACCCAGACCTTAAGACCCGCTGGCCCTTGCGGAAACCGGGGCAGTGGTTCCCTGCGGTGAGAAACTGAGCCAATGGATTACGCGCTGTTTGACAACTCTTGGAAATCTCAATATAGTTCGGTCACTCTTGTTCAGGAGGTGTATCCATGCCGAAATATCTATGTCTTGCGTCTTACACAGCCGAGGGGTTGAAAGGCTTGGCTAAAGACAAGGGCTCGGGCCGCAGGACCGCTGTGAACAAAGCTGTAGAGAGCATCGGAGGCAAAGTCGAGGTCTTCTACTACGCGCTTGGGAACCACGATGTGATATTGATCCTGGATGCGCCTGACAACGCCAGTGGCGCGGCGTTGTCTGTGGCTGTGGGCGCTTCCGGACTTGCTCGGGTTCATACTATCCCGCTGCTGACTGTGGAAGAGATGGATAAGGGACTAGCGAAGACCGTTAGCTATCACCCGCCGGGCCACTAGCGGTTGCTGAGAGAGGGGTTAGAGCGTGTCATTCTGAGCCCTTCGCTTGTCATCCTGAGCCGATTCGCTCCTATTCGAATCGCTCTGAGCGAAGCGAAGAGGCTCACGATAAACTCCGCGAAGGATCTCCGCATTTCGCTCAGGGTAAACCCCGCGAAGAATCTGAGTTTTTCCTTTTTAATACGACAACCAGATTCCTCGCAGTGCTCGGAATGACACGGTCCCGGAACTCTTTTCAGCAACCTGTCAGGTCCGCATCCGGAGCCCATTTGATTTAAAGAAATCAGAAGTGAAACCCGATCGTAGCCGTGACAGTTCGCGGCGTCACGTAATGGGTGCCGCTGAACGTAGACAGCCAATTGTAGAGCGCGACTGTGTTGGCAATGTTGATGACGTCGAAGCGCAGACTCCACTTGTATTTCTCACCGTGAAACAGGTTGTCGTCGCCCACAGACAGATCGAACAGGCTGCGTGGAGCGACCCGCTGCGGGTTATGGTCATCGTTTTCCGTCCCTGGCGCCGGTATGCTCAGGAGCGTAGAGCCGAACTCTGACGCAAGGCACGGGCTGGGCAAAGGCCGAGTCAGAGTTGCGCCCACGCCGTTGCACTTGAGCCCGGCTTGGAACTCCTGGTCGGCAGTCAGGGGCACGCCGGTGACGGTGTTCAGCAGACTCACCGCCGGTTGGCCATTCAGTGTCGTCGATGTCCCAGCGCATGTCGCAGTGAAGGGGTTATAACACGGCGTCGAGCCTGCCACAAACCCGCTGTCGTACCTCCAGTTAAACGCGAACCACGGTCCGCGCTTCCACGGCTGGTATTCAAGATGCGTCGTGGTGTTTAAGAACTCGTCGTGGTCGATGCGGAAGACGCCCGTTGACGCCGGTACGATCGGCAAACCGGCGATTTGCGGCAGGAAGAACCGCGCCGCTACGCTGGACGCCACCACGAATGCCGAAAAACCGCGCCAATTGGGAATGGTCAGCTTGCCGTCCCAGCCGGGAATCTTCGCGCGGGACCACTCGATGGGAAAGGTGAGCGGTGTATTACCAATGACCCCGAAGTCATACGAGTTGTGGTAGTAGTCCCAAACGTACTCCCAGTCCACAACGAGATGTTTGCCGAAAGCTTGTTCCAGGCCGGCATGGAATTGATTGCTCCAGCCGGGCTGAATCGCTCCCAGATTGCATGGGACGCCGGGCGGCGGGACGAGGGTGGCAAGGAAGGGGTAGCCGCAGCCCTCGCTCGAAATCACTAGATTCTCATTGAACGGGGTTTCCAGGGTTCGTGCGTAGGAAACTCGAAGGACGGTATTAGTCGGTTGAATGCTGTAGGCAACGCCCAGGCGAGGCTCCGCCTGGCGGGCGATGGACAGGCCATTATAAAGATCGCCGCGAAGTCCAAGATTAAAGGACCATTTCCCTTTCGTGATGTCATCTTGCGCGTAGAGCGCGAGCTCCTTCACGTCCGTGTGGCCGTGAAAGGGGAAGTAACTGCCGCCCTCCGTTAAGTCATAGGGCGCGAGGATCGCGCACGGCGTGCCGGGTATCGGAGCGCCAGTCGCAGTCTGGCAGCCGAGCGACGGGACAAGCGCTGGATCGACAATGCTGATCTGATCGCCTTCTGTGAGGAAGGTTTGCATATAATTAACGCCCAGCGTTAAGTTATTGATCCCTTTTACGTAGTTCAGATCGGCCCGGCCGCCTATGTTGGTGAGCTTCCGGGACTGACCGATGGTCTCCGATTGGAGATCGGGAGAGAAATCATTAAAGGGGTCGCCGCTTGGGTAGTAATTATACTGGTCTTGCCGTACCCAGCCGCCCAGCGTGAATACGGTGGAGTTATTAATCAGGTACGTCCAGGATGGCGCGACATTGATGGTCTTGATTTGCGAGCGTTGATCCGCTGGGCCCAGAGGATTGCCCGTCAAAGGGTTGGTGAAGCCTAGATGAAGTTGCTGGTCAAACGAATTGGGATTTTGAAACCAGGAGCGAGTGTATTCGAAGTTCAGGTGAGCGGTGCTCGCAGGCGAAAATTGATAGTCTATGCGGTCGAATACATTCTCCTCATTGCCCTTATCGTGCATCACGGTGAACTCTGGAGAATCTAGAAACCGGCTGGTATTCAATCCATTGACCGAGATGAAGTTTCCCCACGTCTGCCCGCCGTAGCCAAGGTCGAAACTGCCGTTCGTCGTGCCAAATGTTCCGTAGGACGCCGTGACGTCACCATGAGGCGTCGTGTAACCCTGGCCTGAGCGCGTATTCACCACGACGATCACGCTAGTCTTGTCCCCGTATTCTGCAGGCGGAGCCCCGGGAATTACCTCCATCGACTGCACCGCGCCGACCGGGATCTGATTGGAAAAAACCTTGCTTTGCTGATCCGTGATGGGCTGGCCGTCGAGAGAGAATGAATTCTCCGCGTGGTTGCCCATTCCGTGGAAGAGCCCGTTCGAATCTTCGGCAATTCCGGGCGAGGCAAGCGTGACGAGTGAACTGAGTGACGACGACGCGCTTTCCAAAGGGAGTCTTTTGAACATGGCGCGGTCGATATCGGTGTGGTTGGTAGGCGTTTTTTCGATGAGATCCGTGGCCTCGCCCGTGACGGTCACCGTCTGCGTGCCGATCGCGATCTTCAAGCTGATTTTCAAGCTGACGGGAACCGTTGAGCGGATGCTGACGTCCTGCACATACGGGGCGAACCCCTTCGCGGTGACCGTCATGTGGTATGGGTTAAAAGGCACGTTGCTGATACTGAAATTGCCCGAGCTGTCAGTTGTAGCCGTCTGCTGAAATTGGCTCACAGGATCATAAATTGTCACCGTGGCGCCTGGGATCGCCGCGCCCGAAGGATCGGTAACCGCGCCTTGTATATTGCCGGATTCAGCCTGTCCGAAGACTACTGGAGGGAGAACGAAAGCGGCAAGCAATACCACAAGGCCTGAAACGCGCAGGATCAAAGCGCCTGAATCCAAGATTAAGCGGACACTGCGAAAACAACTAGAGAAATGGCGATGCGATGCTGGCTTCATAGAGATCTCCTTAGCTAAGAGTTTTCCTGTTGAGATTAGGATTTTTGGAAAACACGCAGGAGGTTGCTGAAAAACGTTCCGGAGCCGTGCCATTCCGAGCCGATTCGCTCCTCTGCGAATCGCTCTGAGTCCGTTCGCTCTATCGCTGTCATTCTGAGCGAAGCGAAGAATCTCAGAGCAAGCTCCGCGAAGAGGCTCAGGGTAAACTCCGCGAGGAATCTCGTTCTGCTACTCACGAGATTACTCCTTCGCTTCACTCAGGACCCCCTGCGGCTTTTCGGAATGGAGGCCAGATGAATTTTCAGCAACCTGCTAGGAGAGTGGAGGGGCCCGGATTGAGAAAGGAAGGGCGCTATAGTAACGAAGTCCGAGTCTGCTTGGTGGCAGGAGAGTTTGGGTTGGACAAAAAGCGAAGGGGATAACTGTGGCAACAGCAGCGTATACTGCCCCTCGAGTTGAGATTCTGCAAGCTGCGCAGGCCGGGTCGGGGGCGCGTGGAGTCTGCGAAGCCGTCCATAAAGGGCCTGCCGCCTGCGCAGCCACGGCGTGCGACCCATGCCATTGAATGAGAGGAGAAGAATGGTGGTGTAATTCCGCCACAAAGAACAAGTGGAGCTGCACCAGAACTGCCGCGCAAACGGCTAAACGGCGGGCGAAGTTCGTTCGATCCATCTTCCGTCTTTGTAACACCCTGAAAACCTCACAGCGATGCGTATAAAACGTTCTAGGACTGGCTCAAGAGAGAGACTCCGTCACAACTCTACCATGGATGCTCTAGTTTCGGCGCTACAACTCAAAAACGGCAGTTGTTACACCAATTTTTCGGTTAAACATAGCATTTAGCCCGGATTATTCATGAACGTGCCGGACGACGGCGGAAGGGCACGGTTTTAACCGTGCCGTTATGGGTGCCCAGCAGAACACCTACGTTTCACGCCGCGAGCGGCTTGTTCTGACAAGCCGCTCGCGGCGCGAAATGGGAAAGTGGAAGAAGTCCGCGTTTTCGGCGGGGTTGAAACCCCGCCCTTCCGCAGACGCTAACCCCTTCATGAATAATGC
>JBOGJZ010000352.1:0-15174 GCA_050745645.1 Terriglobia bacterium
TTTATGACCGCTGTGGTACTTCTCCCCGATCACGGACATGCTCTCTGCGTCCCGGCCTATCCGCTGGCCATTTCGGCAGTAATCGAAGTCCATTAAGCTAAGTATTTTTAGTTTGTGCCACTCGAACTTTCTGGGGAAGGTAGCTCAAAGAGGCGGGTGGCGCAGATGCGACGTGGCTTACCGTGTCTGCGATTCGGCCGGCTCACCGGATCGCACACATCGCAAAAGGACGCGACGTGTGCGCCACCCGCCGCGATCCACAAAAACTGACACATCAAGGAGAAAACCATCCAGCATGGCGGCATATGTACGGCATGATGATGATAGGACACTTGGGGCTGGCAGTGGCATATCTTCTGAGGCTGCCCTCCTGAGTGGGAAAACTGGCCCCTTCTGTCCGCGCTGGAAGCTCCGAACGATGAAAACCGGGCTGGCAATTGTCTTCGGGGGCGGTCAGGTGTATGTTGTCGGTCGGACTGGAGTCGATAATGGGAGTTCCGGTTGAGTGCCCGATGTATGGTATCTACCGCGGAGATCGGTCTTGAGAGGAGCCAGAAAGCCTATGCAACCTGCTGATGCGCAAAGGTACTGCGATCTCATGGCAGAGATTAAAGTTCGATTCAAACTAATCAAAGATGTCGGTGAGGCTCACGTCACGGCGTTTCCTCGGGGCGCTCGGGTTGAATTCGTATACCTTCAGCTCCGGAAAACCATCGAGCTAATTGCCATGGGCTCACTTCTCGCTAACGCGGAGATGTTTGCAAGCATCCAGTCGAATATCCAGGGGTATTGGAAAGCGAAAGATTTGCTGAAGGAACTTGAGGCACTCAACCCAGATTTCTACCCGAAGCCAATTATCCAACAGCCGAAGAAGCCAGGCGTTAAAATGGAGTGGCTCGATAGATCCGATGATTTCCTTACGAAGGATCGATTTATTACGCTTTATGACAAGTGCGGCGGCATTTTGCACGCGCGCAATCCGTTTGCGTCAGAACAGGATTTTGCAATGCTCGAGAAGGCCGCACCTAAGTGGTATTTGTGGATTGTAAATCTATTGAATGCTCACGTTATTCGACTGGTCGGCGACGCCAAACTCTGGTTGATCCAGATGGGAAGCGACACGAAACCGCCGACATATACCATCTTTGGCCGCTCCCCAGCAGCAGGACTACGAAGCGGCTGAAAGCAGGTAGCAGGCGGGTAGCGCAGAAGGGGCGTGGTATGCCGTGTCTGCGATTCGGTCAATCCCGGTGGACCGCATGTTGTTGCCCGACGATGGGCAGAGACGAATCTGATGAAAAGCCGCAGAGTTTCTGGGAAGCTAAACTCTGCGCTACCTGCCTCAGAATGACACCCTGGGCGAGTTTTTCAATAAACCGCAGGGCGGCGCGTCATTGCTGGCGGTCCAGGTAGCACTTCCGAGCTTCCAGAATGCGCCGTCTGGCCTCCATGAGCGAATGCCATCCTTTGGTATGAGTCTCTTTGCCTTCGAGCTCCTTATAGATACTGAAAATGTGCTCGATCTCCAATCGCACGTGGGGGAAAATCTGCTCAATCGTGTGGATCTGGTCGTAGCGCGGATTGCGTTCCGGGAAGGCGACGATCTTCTCATCGTGGCCCTTTTCATCCACCATGTCGAGCACGCCAACGGGGCGGATTTCCATCAAGCAGCCGGTAAAAGTGGGCTCATCAGCCAGAACCAGCGCGTCCATCGGATCGCCATCATGGGCAATGGTACCGGGAATGAACCCGTAGTCGCCGGGATAGTGCAGGGGCGAGTAAAGCGTCCGGTCCAGCCGGAACACGCCCAGCTTGGTGTCATACTCGTATTTATTGTTCGAGTTCTTCGGAATCTCGACAATCATGCGAACGATTTCCGGGCACCGGGGACCCGGGTCGAGCTGATGCAGCACCGATTCCTCCCGTGCGGCTCTCTCGCCTCAGACGCCGCGAACGGCAGTTCCTTTGTGGTACGCCATGCGCAGCTCATGGCGTAACTCTTAATCCATGATCTGATCCGCTCCTGTCGCTGTCATTCTGGGCCGAGCGAAGAATCTCAGGATAAACTCCGCGAAGTGTAGCGGCGGCTTTACGCCGCCGTGAACGAGGTCAACCCAGACCTGTCCAAATGTAGGAAAGCCCTAGGCGCCGGCCGCCGCTACAGCCGCAGTTCTCACGCCGTCTCCTACCGCCCAGGACCGGTTCATGGCATACGGGGATCAGGCGTTTGCAACCTTGCGGCGTTCGACCGGCTGGATGACAGCGGTATACATCTCCGGGCGCCGGTCGGCGATGCGGTCAAACTCATAGACGCCGGGCGAGCGGATGACGCGGTTCCTGCTGGCGGCTTCGAGATCGACTTGGGCATCGAGCACGGCTTCCTCGGTTTCGCCAGCTTCCTTCAGCGTGATGCCCGAAAAGTCGATGATCTGGGAGTGGCCGGCAAAGGTGAAGCCGCGCTCTTTTCCGACGCGGTCTGCGGCCGCGACGATGATGTGGTTTTCCATGGCCCGGACGCTTGGAACGTGCTGGAAGGTGTCTGAGTTGCTAGGCCAGTTGGTGGGGATGGCCAGAAGATCAGCGCCATTCAGCTTGATCGACCGTCCTGATTCCGGAAAGCTGCAGTCATAGCAAATCACGACGCCTATCTTGCCATGCCGGGTTGCAAACACTGGAAAAGGGATGTCGCCTGAAGTGGTGAACCGATCCGCGCCGATATAAGGCAGATGGATTTTGCGATACTTTCCGTGGACGCCTTCGGGCCCGATTACAGCCGCGGAGTTGAATAGCTTGTCTCCGGAACGTTCCAGCATTCCCACGACGGCCGTGCAGTCGAATTCCCGGGCGGCGCGCGCAATGCTCTCGGTCGAAGGGCCGGGGATGGACTCGGCTAGCGGGCGCGCCTCGTCGAGGCTTTCGTAACAGTAACCGGTGAGAGCGCACTCGGGGAAGATGACGATTTTAGCCCCGGCTTTTGCTGCTGCGCTGAGCCGGTCCAGAATGCTTTTGAGGTTCACCGCTTTGTCGAGAATCTTAACGTCCATCTGCACGACCGCGATTTTCACGAGAAACCTCCTAACTATAACGCTGTTGCTATCCTAGCAGGAAAATCGCCGCGCAACTACCGAGGTTCCGCCAAAGTCGGGAATCATTCGCCCTGCCGGCGCCATTTAAGATGAGGTTTTACGATGGTTTTAGAAGAAAAGTAGGTTTCCGAACTTTCGAGCCGCGAAGGTTGCCTTACATGTATAAACATTAACTTGACAAATAGCCGGTGCGACAGTATACCTGCTAGACAAGCGTCGTCAGTGCGGCGGCGCCAAATCTGAATTTCCTGCTCCGAACCTGTAACCCGGCTAGTAGATAGTTAAGGAGGGAACTGAAATGGCTTTCTTGAATTCAAAAAGGATGTACGGAGTTGTTGCTGCTTCTGCAGCGCTGCTGCTCGGTCTAGCTTTGGCTGTTCCGATTCGGGCTCAGGTTATCGGAGCGACGCTAAGCGGCGCAGTCACAGACCCATCCGGCGCCGTTCTGCCGGGCGCGAAGGTTGCGATCCGTAACACGGCCACGGGCGTGACGACCAGCGTTACCGCCAACGCGGCCGGGCTTTACACGGCGCCCAATCTGATCCCAGGGCCTTACCGGGTAACAGTCTCGGCGCATGGCTTCCAGACGGTGGTCCACTCCGGGATTACGCTGACGGTGGGCGCCCAACAAGTGCTGAATGTAAGCCTGCCGGTGGGAGCGGTGACGCAAACGGTCCAAGTGACGGGGCAAGCGCCTGCCGTGCAATTGGTTACTTCCAGCATCAGCGCCGACGTAAACTCCACGAAGATTCGTCAGTTGCCACTCAACGGCAGGAGCTGGACCGATCTTGCTGAGCTGCAGCCGGGTGTGGCTGTCATTACGACCCAGGCCCCATTCAATCACGGTGGAAATCGAGGAAATCGGGGCTTCGGCTCTGAGATAGCCATCTCGGGCGAACGGCCTCAATTCAATAATTATCGTCTGGACGGCGTAAGCCTGAATGGCTATGCCAATGGGTCGCCGGGCGCTGTGCTAGGCGGGACTTTGGGTGTTGACGCCATTCAGGAGTTTTCAGTTCTCACAAGCAACTATTCGGCCGAATACGGCAGGACAGCGGGCGGCGTTGTTAACGCCATAACGAAATCGGGCACCAATCAATTCCACGGGGACGCTTACGAGTTTCTGCGGAATGATGCGCTCGATGCTGCGAATTTCTTCGACAACTTTGGCAATTCTCCGAAGCCTCCATTCCGCCGCAATCAGTTTGGAGTGTCAGCGGGGGGACCGATCCGCAAAAATAAGGCATTTATCTTCGGCGATTACGAAGGGATACGCCAGGTGGAAAATTTTTCGAATACTGCCACAATGCCGACGGCTGCGGCGCGCGCGGGGAATCTTTGTTCCAATCCCGCCGGCGCCGGATCCACGCCTTGCACTCCGACGACTGTGACGGTGGACCCTGGGGCGGCGAAGTATCTTGGCCTTTTCGCCATTCCAAACGGACCCAGCCTGGGCAACGGAGATATAGGGGAATACTTCTTTCCAGCACCGCAAATCGTTTCTGAGAACTTCTTCACTACACGCTTCGACAACCGGTTTTCGGACAAGGACAGCTTGGACGTGACGTACATGTACGATGACAGTCCCTTCTCCTCGCCCGATGGAGCTAATGTCCAGTTGATTGGAGATCACTCGAACCGCAGCTTTGCCACACTTTCGGAGACCCACATTTTCAGCCCGTCACTTGTCAATACGGTCCGCGCAGGTTACAACCGGGATGGCGTCCTCAATAATGGCAGTATATCGGCGATCAATCCCCTGGCAGCGCAAAAGGGCCTCGGTACTTTTCCTGGAACGACCCCGGATGAAATACAGATTGGAGGGATCACCGAGATGAAAGGGGGGCTGAACCAGCCATCGAGTTATATTTACCATTGGAATTCGTGGCAGGGCTATGACGACGCCTTCCTGATGCACGGAACCCATTCGATCAAATTCGGAGGCGGTGTCGAGCGGATTCAACTCAATATGATCGCACTGGGCAACGGCAGCGGATCGTTCAAATTCGGAAATTTACTGGACTTCCTCACTAACGCCCCGAGTTCTTTCGCATCTCAGCTCCCCGGCACGCTGACGCCCCGAGGCGAGCGGCAGACTCGATTAGGAGTCTACGTGCAGGATGACTGGAGGGCGCGCCCCAACCTGACGCTCAACCTCGGTTTGCGCTATGAGATCACGAGCGTGCCAACCGAAGTCCAGAACAAGCTTTCTAACCTGATCCATATCACGGATGCCACTCAACATTTGGGAAATCCCTATTTTTTGAATCCCACGCTTCACAACTTTGAGCCGCGAATCGGCTTTGCCTGGGACCCGTTCCATAATGGAAAAACCGCGATACGCGGGGGATGGGGGTTGTTTGACGTCCTGCCGCTGCCTTACCAAAACATTGATCTGATCCTCCAATCGTCGCCTTTCTTCGAACAGGGCACCGTCCCGAATCCGCCGGCAGGATCGTTCTACCAGAGTGCGGCCGCTCTGCTCACTGCATCAACTCTCCGGCAGGCTTTTATTCAATACAACGATCCGCGCCAATACGTTATGGAATGGAACTTCGACATTCAGCGCACGCTGACCCCGAGCACTACCCTTACGGTAGCCTATGTCGCTGGCGCCGGAGTTCATCTGCCCTTCCGCAACTCGGATTTCAATAACGTGCTTCCCAAGCTGACTCCTGCCGGTTTCCTGTGGCCTAACCCTTCGGGTAGCGGAACCGTAATGAATCCGGCATTCGGCCAAATCGACGGCACGCTATTCTTCGCCAACTCGAACTACAACTCAGTCGAAGTCAGTCTCCAGAAGAGAATGAGCCATGGTCTTCAGGCGCAGGGATCGTTCACCTGGGGCAAGAGTATGGATGACGACTCATCCACAGTGCAAGGCGACCAGTTTGGGAACTCGATACCGGGATTCTGGAATTGGCAGCACCCGAGCGTGACCCGAGCCGTCTCCGACTATAACCAAACCGATACGCTCGTGCTCAATGCTAACTGGGAAGTTCCCGGTCTGAAATCCGCTTCCGGACCGGTAAACTGGATTGCCAACGGTTGGGAATTAGGCGGTATCTACACGTTGAACAGCGGCGTTCCGTTCACCGCCACGTTTGGAACAGATGCCGATCCTCTCGGCGAGCTCGCCAGCCATCCGCAGGATTACCCCGACCGCCTGACGGGTCCCGGCTGCAACTCCCTGGTGAATCCGGGAAATCCGAACAGTTACATGAAGGTTCAGTGCTTCTCGCTGCCCACGGCGCCCTCCATGGCATACTGGCGAGCGAACTGTGACCAGACCCCTGGTCTTTACCCGGGCCTCAACCCTACTGGACCGGTGCCATTTCCTTACTGCATGAACCTGGCGGGGAATTCTGGTAGGAACATTATGACGGGTCCGAGCCTTTCAGACCTGGACTTTTCGCTGATCAAGAACAATCACATCACGAGAATCTCCGAGAATTTCAATGTTCAGTTCCGGCTGGAAGTTTTCAACATTCTGAACCGGCCCAACTTCCTGCCGCCTCTGGATAATACGGATATTTTCGATTCGACCGGAGCGCTGCTGCCAACCGCTGGCTTGATCGACGCGACCGCAGACAGCTCCCGTCAAATCCAGTTCGCGCTCAAGGTGATCTGGTAATCGTGTGGGCGGAACAGGGCTCGGCGCCGGGATGAGCCTGGCGCCGGGCCACTCAGTCCGGTGGCGCGTTTTGTCCAGCCAGTAACGAGGCGCATTATTGCCGCCATCTTCAGGCGGTTCGTTCCGTAGTGGCGGAGCCAAACCTCCGCCTTCTTGCAATCACCTTGACACCACCCTTCGGCGAGAACGCCTGACCGGCGCTTGAGGTTGCGTGTAGCTTTTGGTTTGTATTTCTAACGGCTGCCGGAATAACGGCGGCAATGTTCGGCACGAGAGCGCAAGTCCCGCATGTTCTGACGTGCGCTCCGAACCTAAAAACATACGGAGGGTAATTCCTTGAGATCAAATCTTCTGAGAACTGGCCGGCTGGCCGGCTCTGTGGCTGTTTTATTTTTTCTTGGTTTCTGTTCATTACTGCCTCAGGCGGCGTGGTGCGCAAGCGCCACCCGATCGCTGCTGAGCGCACCAGGACAGACAGTCCAAGCTGCTCAGGGTGAAGTGCCTGCCGCGGCGCAGGGCATCAAACACGTCCTGCTGATCACGATCGACGGCGCACACGCCTTTGATATACTCGATTACATCAAATCTCACCCGCAATCGGCGCTCGCTAAGCTGAACAGCACTGGAGTTTTTTATAAGAACGCCTACTCATCCATGCCGTCGGATTCATTCCCGGCTACGATGGCCATAATTACGGGCGGAGGCCCAGTCATCAGCGGTATTTGGTATCAGCTCAGCTATTACCGTAATCTCTCGCCTCCAGGATCAGATTGCAGCAAGACAGGGACGCCGGTGGCCCTTGATTCGAGCATCGATATCAATCCCAACGAGACTTGGGGCGGCGGTGGATTCGACAAAGCCAAACTGCCTCGCAATCCCAAGGACGGTTGTTCTCCTGTTTACCCGCACCAGCTACTGCGGGTGAATACGATTTTCGATGTAATCAAACAAGCCGGGATGTATACCGCTTTTTCGGACAAGCAGATGAGCATGGATTTGGAGCAGGGTCGCACCGGTCACGCAATCGATGATTTTTTCAGCCCGGAAAGCTCCGTCCATTACTCGGGTATACCGGGAAAAAAGGCGTTCGATGCCTGGCGGACAAAGGCGGTCGTGAACTGGATCAGCGGCAAAAACGCGACGGGAACCAAATCAGCGCCCGTGCCCGCGATCATGGGCGTTTCGTTTGAAGTGGTTGATGACGGCGAAAAAGCCGCCGGCGCCGGCTGGACCAATTCGAGCGGGACACCGAGCGCTGTTCTGACTCAGACGCTGGATGACGACGATGCCAACATAGGAAAGATAGTTGATGCGCTGAATTCGGCCGATCTGCTGCAATCGACTGCGATTATTATCGGCTCAAGGCACGGCCAGTCGCCCGTTGACATCGGCGGCCTTCGCAAAATCAGCCCCAAGGTTATGGATGATGCGGTGAACGCGGTATCGCCGGGCCTAGTCGCCTTTAGCACCGGCGACGACATTTACCTTTACTGGCTTACAGATCAGAGCAAAACAGCGGAAGCGGTGAAAGCTCTGGAAGGGGTGCGAAAACAGGCCGGCATCGCCCGGATTTTCTGGGGCAGCGCACTATCGGCCATGTGGGATAGTCCCAAAACTGATCCCGAGACTCCCGACATCATCGTGGAGCCTGATCTCGGAGTGATTTACACGCGGCCGAATAAACCGATCGTGTCAGAACACGGCGGGCTAAATCTCGATGATACGCACGTGTTCATACTAGTCTCGAATCCGCGCCTTCAAGCCCGAACTATGGAAACGCATGTGCAGAATGCACAGCTCGCCCCCACGATCGTAAAACTGCTAGGCCTGGATCCTAATGCGCTCGAAGCCGTGCGAATTAACGGGACGGAGGTGCTGCCCGGCCTCTTTTAACTGACCGATGCCAGCCATACCTGCAACGATAGAAGCACCGGCGCGGAGCATCCGAAAAAGTTCGACCTTGGCCTTTTGAGTTCCCAGCCTTGGCTAGCTTGTGACTGCAAAGCGGCCTGCGGCGTCGAGAATCGCGAGGGCCGTGTCGCGAGCGGCGGCAGGCCGGCCCATGGCGCGAGCGCTCTGCTGGAGCACAGCGCGCTCCTGCTCGTTCACGAGTAGCCGCTCGATGGTAGAGGAGATTTCCGCTGCGGACTTGATCCACACTCCCGCGCGCCACTTCTCGATCCAGCGGCAAGTGCGTTCTTCGTTACCGGGCAGCGGATCGAAGGCCAGCAGCGGAAGCCCGCACGCGCATGCTTCCATCAGAGTCGCGCCGCCAGGCTTACTCAGCAGCAGATCCGCCGCGGCCATCCACTCGTGCATGTTGTCCACCCAACCGAGCGCATTCCAGCCGGAAACGCCTTGGCAGAGCTTTTCGAGCTCTATCTGCAAAGCGCGGTTTTTGCCGGCGATAAATATCGCCTGAAATGGCCGCCGGACCTTTTGGAGTTCCATCATGATGCGGCGAGGGTTGCCGAAGCCCGTTCCTCCGAAGAGCACGAGAATGAACGGCAAATCGCTTCGCACTGCCAGCCGCCGCCGGACGAACTCACGGTCAGGGAGACAGGCGAATACAGGATCGATGGGCATTCCAGGGGCGACGATTTTGGATGCTGGAGCGCCGGCCGCTTGAAGTTCCGCTGCCAGATCAGAATGAACGGCGGAGTAGAGATCAACCTCCGGCTGTATCCAGGCTTGGTTGAAGTCCATCAGCTCGAGCCCCGCCAGAAAGGCGTGGGCGCCGGTTTGCCGCTTGTATAAAGCGGCAAGTTCACACACACCCACTTCTGTAGCGACAACGACGTCTGGATCGAGCGCCTGAATCGCCCTGAAGAGCGGCCTTGCGCCCAGGCGGTAAAGCCAGAGCGGATTGGTTGATGCCTGCTGGTGCTGATAACGCTCGATTCGCCCCCACAGCCCCGGCCAGAGTCGAAGAGGAATCTCATACGAGTCGTAGTAAAGGCGGAACCAGCGGGAGCAGCGCTTGATTGCGTCCATCACCGTCACTGTGAGTTCCGGGTTGAGCTTATAGAAAGCCTTGCGCAGCGCTTCAGACGCCCGCCGGTGGGCGGCCCCGTGAGACGTGGTGAGGATCAGAATCCTGCGCATGGGAGATAGCCCTCTTGATTGTCATCCTGAGCCGATTCGCTCCTCTTTGAATCGCTCTGAGCCGGTTTGATCCTATCGTCGTCATTCTGAGCGGAGCGAAGAATCTAAGCTCTTCCGTTTAACTACGACAAGCAGATGCTTCCCGGCTTCGCCGGGACAGGTCGCTTCGCTCAGCATGACAAGGCGGACTTTTC
Organism: Terriglobia bacterium; assembly: GCA_050745645.1. Taxonomy (GTDB): domain Bacteria; phylum Acidobacteriota; class Terriglobia; order UBA7540; family UBA7540; genus RH2-MAG17b. The sequence continues at coordinate 10,020 of JBOGJZ010000352.1, forward strand.
AGTAGTCTGCCATTAGGCTCAGCGGAGTTGCGATGCCACGCATATCTCCGGGCAAATCAGGCGGTGGCGCCGGGAAGGAAATCGAGCACCGACACAAACCGGAAGCCTCTTCGATGAACTTCCTCGATGATGGCTGGCAGCGCAGCGACCGTTCTCGCATGATCCACCTCACCGGGTTCATACCGGCCGCAGCCGTCGTGCAACAGAATTACCGAGCCGTCACGCAGGTTCTTTAATGCCTTGCGGACGATGTCCACGGCGGTGTGCTTTTCAACCCAATCGAAGCCGGTATCGGACCATTGAACGGAGCGCATGCCCCGGCGGCGCAATACAGGAAAGAGGCCGAACCACCGCACGCCGTAAGGCGCGCGGAAAACCTGGGGACGCAAACCCGCGTGGCGCTCGACGGCGTCCTGGGTGCGGTCGATTTCACTGGCGATAGTTTTGCGGGTCTTCAGATAGAGGAACAAGTGGGTGTAGGTGTGGTTGCCGAGGGTGTGGTTTTCGCGCTTGATCCGTTGAACGCGCTCGGGGAAGCGGTCCACCAGTTTACCGTTCACGAAGAACGTCGCCGTCACGCCGTGCTCTTTCAGAATGTCGAGGATTTGGTCCGTGCAAGGAGGCGTCGGACCGTCATCAAACGTGAGCGCGACGCGTTTTTGCCCTGCCTTCCCCCGGACGAGAGACGGTCCGAAAAGCTGCGAGCTGGGCACGGAGCAGCCATAATAGAGAAGCGCCACGACCCATGCCACGATCAGGACAACCACGTAAACCACAGGCCAGATCATGATTTGTGTTGACCAGATGCGTGAGGCCGCGGGCGTTCCGCGACGTTACCTTCCTGCGGCCAGCTCCTGACGATACCACTCGACCGTCTTTCGCAACCCTTCCTCGTAGCGGAAATCGGGTTCGTATCCGAGGAACTGCCGGGCGAGAGTGATATCCGCGAGCGAATCGTGTACGTCACCGGCGCGGGGAGGCGCGTATTTTGGCTTGGTATGGAGGCCCATGACCTCGTTCAGCATCTTGATGGTCCCGTTCAGAGTGAACTGTTCGCCCACCCCGACGTTAATTACTTTTCCGGATGCGCCGGGAGCCGTGCACGCCAGCAGCGTGGCCTTGACGGCATTGGCTACATAGGTGAAATCACGGGATTGCTCGCCGTCTCCGAAGATGGTGGGCGTCTCATTTCGCAGCATGGCGGTTATAAAGATGGAGAGGACGCCCGTGTAAGGCGAGTGGTGATTTTGGCGTGGCCCGAAGATGTTGAAATAGCGAAGCGCAACTGTCTCCAGGCCGTAAAGATCGGTAAAAAGCTGGCAATAATACTCTCCGGCTAGTTTACCGAGCGCATAGGGCGATAGCGGCTTCGGCATCTGGGTCTCGCGGCGGGGAAATTCGGGATTATCTCCGTAAGCCGAAGAGGACGCGGAAAAGACCAGCCGCTTCACCTTCGCATCGCGCGCAGCGACAAGCACGTTTAAGGTGCCCGTGATGTTGATGGCGTTTGCTGTGACCGGATCGGCCACCGAGCGCGGCACCGAAGGCAACGCCGCTAGGTGGATCACGTAATCAGCGCCTTCAAAGGCTGGCCGGATGGCATCGAGGTCGCGGATATCGAGCTCGAAGAACTCGATCTGGCTGCTGACGTGAGCCAGGTTTTCCTTGCGCCCGGTGGAGAGATTGTCGAGCACGCGCACCTTTTCGCCTCGCCGCAAAAGTTCGTCAACCATGTGCGAGCCGATAAAGCCGCTGCCGCCCGTGATGAGATAGAGAGCCATGAGACGCCCCTTTCCAAAACCCTGAGTCTACCATGCGCTCTTAGCGCCCACCAAGCGCTTGACGCTGGCCGGCGGGCTGTGCTACGGTCAGCGCCTCGGAGCAGGATGCGTCGCGGGCAGCTATCCATGGCAGAAATTCAGAAAGTCGATCGCCCGAATCCGGATGTGCTGGGGCGCGCCGCAAGCCTGATTGCCGGCGGCAAGGTTGTGGCCTTTCCAACCGATACGGTTTACGGCTTGGGCGCCGATCCCTTCAACCTTGCGGCGGTTACGGAAGTCTTCCGCGTGAAAGGGCGCGCTTACAATCGTCCTATCCCGCTGCTCGTGAGCTCGCTAGACCAGGCGATAGAGCTCACGTTTGACCCGCCCGGCCTCTTCTTCGATTTGGCGGGCAAGTACTGGCCGGGGCCGCTCACCCTGGTGGTTCCTGCATCGCGGCGGATTCCGCTGAAGGTAACCGGAAACACAGGGAACGTGGGGCTTCGCTGGCCCAAGGCGCCGCTGGCGCTTAGTTTAATCTCCACCTCAGGCAGGCCGCTTACGGGCACGAGCGCCAACCTCACAGACCATCCGGCGTGCAAGACGGCCGCTGAAGTCGAGGAACAAATCGGCGGCTTGGTGTCGCTGATCCTGGATGGCGGAGCGTCCGGCGGTAACGCGGGCTCTACCGTACTGGACCTGACCGGCGAGCACCCAAGAATTTTGCGCCCGGGTCCAATTCCAGAAGCAGAATTGAAGGAGTTCCTCGGCTGAAACCGCGTCACAGCGGCCGCTGGGCCGCGCTATTTGCGGCGATTGCCTTATTGCTCGTGGCCTGGTGCGAGCGTTCACTCTACCGCGCGATCCGGGACCAGGCTGCGGCTAATCAGGCGCGTCCGGCCGGCGCCATCGTCGTGATGGGCGCGGCTGAATACGACGGCGCGCCGTCTCCGGTTTACCGCGCCCGCCTCGATCACGCCTTCGATCTCGAAGAGCGCGGCCTTGCGCCTTGGGTGATCACGAGCGGCGGCCAGGGCGGTGACCCTCGTTATACCGAAGCGAGTGTCGGGCGGGATTACCTGATCCAGCAAGGCGTGGCGGCCAGCAAAATCCTCATGGAAACGCACGGGCGGACTACCTACCAGAGCGTGCGCGCCGTTTCCGGCATCCTGCACCGGCTCGGTCTCCCTACCTGCATCGCGGTCAGCGATGGGTTCCACCTCTATCGCGTGAGAATCTATTTCGCGTCGTTTGGGATCGCCGCCTACTGTTCCCCGGCGCCGCAGAGCGAAATCGAAGCAGATGCCAGGCTCCGCACGCTCTATTCGCTGCGCGAGCTCGTGATTCTCAACCTGTGGTATTTGCGCGTTCACGTGTAGTCCGCTTCGGGCGGGGAACGGCCTTTTTCAGCTATAGTGGTCGTTCCGGCAGCGTGACATGATGAGCGGGATTCGCAAGATTCTTCGTGAAGTTTACCGCGAGATTCTTCGCTGCGCTCAGAATGACAACTCTTTTAGATGCGGTCGCGGCTGCGCGGCGGTACTGAGTTCATGGACTTGCCGCTTGGACGGCGGCGCTACTTCAAAGGAGTATGTGCGATAGCCATGAAATTGGGACGATTCGACATCTACGCGCTGACCGACGGCACATTCACTCTCGACGGGGGACAGATGTTCGGAGTGGTGCCGAAGCCGCTGTGGGAGAAGAAACTTGCGGCCGACGGACGGAACCGGGTGCGGTTGGGCTTGACTTGCCTTTTGGTGCAAACCGGAAAGCGCAATATCATCATTGAGACCGGGATTGGCGATAAGTTTGACACAAAATATGCGGACATTTACGGCATTGATCACACCTCCACGAACCTTCTGTCGGAACTCGGCCGGCACGGCGTCACGCCGGAAGACGTGCACCTCGTGATCAACACCCATCTGCATTTCGATCATTGCGGCTGGAACGTCTGTCGCGACGGTTCGAAGCTGATCCCCACTTTTCCTCGCGCCCGCTACTTTGTTCAACGCGGGGAATGGGAACACGCACTTCAGCCTACCGAGCGGGACCGAGGCAGTTACAGGGAGGAATTTTTCACCGCAGCCGGGCCGCAAACGGAATTTCTGAAAGGGGATGCCGAAATCGCACCGGGGATCTGTGTGGAAGTGCTTGCGGGTCACACGCGCGACATGCAGGGGGTGCGGATCAGCTCAGAAAACCAGGACGCTTATTTCATTTCAGATCTCGTTCCCACTTGCGCTCACCTGCCGTATCCGTGGATTATGAGTTTTGATCTCTATCCGCTTGAGACGCTGGCGAACAAGAAGCGCTTACTGCCTCGCCTCGCGGCGAGCCGCGCGTTCGTGGTTTTTCCGCACGATCCTGTGATCCGCTGGGCCCGCTTGGAAGAACGGGATGAGAGAATCAGCGCAGTCCCGGTTTATTCCTAGCGTGGTGTAACGCAAGCTCATAAAAGCTCTCACGCAAAGGTGTCAAGAGGCAGCGTCTGGCTGCCGCGATTCCAAAAAAAAGTAAGGTGATGGCTAATCATGTCCGAGGTTGAAATCGGAATTATCGGTGGCAGCGGGATTTATCAGATGGCGGGCCTCAAGCGCAAGCGCGCGGTGCGAATCACGACGCCTTTCGGGCGTCCGTCAGATGCCTACGTTGTGGGAGAGCTGGAAGGGCGCCGGGTAGCGTTCCTCGCCCGCCACGGCAGAGGACATGTGCTGCTTCCATCCGAGCTAAACTTTCGCGCCAACATTTATGGTTTCAAAAAGCTTGGCGCAGAGCGCATTGTAGCGTTGAGCGCGGTGGGTTCTTTGCGCGAAGATTTCAGGCCAATGGACATGGTGATCCCCTCTCAGTTCTTCGACCGCACCCACGGGCGTATTTCCACGTTTTTCGGGGGCGGACTAGCGGCCCATATCAGTTTTGCCGAGCCGTTCTGTCCCGCCATGCAAGCTGCCCTAACGGACTCCTGTAAGGCTGCGGGAGTCATATGTCATCGCGGCGGAACCTATCTGTGCATGGAAGGTCCGGCGTTTTCCACCAAAGCTGAATCCCGCGTCTATCGCGCATGGGGCATGGACATCATCGGCATGACTAATCTGCAGGAAGCAAAGCTCGCCCGCGAAGCCGAGATTTGCTATGCCACGCTTGCTATGGTCACTGATTACGATTGCTGGCATGAAGAACACGATGCGGTTACGGTGGAGCAGATTTACGAATACTTGCAGCGCAATGCTGAGAACGCGCAGAAAATCCTCCGTCTTACGGTACAGCGGCTGCCCAAGGAACGCGCCTGCAAGTGCGGCTCGGCTCTAGCCCATGCGTTCATTACCGACCGGCGCAAAGTGCCTGCCGCAACGCGGAAAAAACTATCTCTAATCGCCGGAAAATATCTC
>JBOGJZ010000353.1:0-5226 GCA_050745645.1 Terriglobia bacterium
CCGCACAAGGCGAAGTTCCCGCCGCGACGCAGGACATTAAACATGTCCTGTTCCTTACGATCGACGGGGCCCATGCTTTCGATATAGAAAACTATATCAACTCTCATCCGGAATCCGCGCTCGCCAAGCTGAAGGCTATGGGAGTGTTTTACAAGAATGCTCACACGTCCATACCGTCTGATTCATTTCCGGGCTTCATGGCCATGATTACAGGCGGAGGGCCGGCTACAACCGGCATCTGGTATGAGATCAGCTACCATCGCGATCTCTCGCCTGCCGGAACAAATTGCAGCAAAACCGGCACTGAAGTGGACCTCGACGAAACCGATGACATTAATTCGCACGACACCTGGGGCGGAGGCGGATTTGTTGCGGCGAAGTTGCCTGATAATCCCAAGGAAAACTGCTCGCCGGTTTATCCCCACCAGTTGCTGCGGGTGAACACCATCTTCGACGTGATCAAACAAGCCGGTATGTATACGGCTTACTCTGATAAGCAGCTCGGTGACGACGTAGAACAAGGTTCCACGGGCCACGCCATCGATGACTTTTACACCCCGGAGAATGCCTCCCTGGCCCACACACTGGCTGCGAACGAACATTTCGACGATTTCCGCACACAGGCCGTGCTTAACTGGATCAACGGCAAGAACGGTAAAGGGACTGAATCGATACCTGTTCCGGCTATTATGGGTGTAACTCTTCAGGCGGTCGCGCAGGGAGAAAAAATGAAGGCTGGTTTTGGCTGGACCGATCCGAGCGGAACACCCAGCGCCGCGCTTGAGGAGGCGTTCAACAGCGTCGATGGGAACATCGGAAAGATGCTCGACGCCTTGAAGAGCGCCAACCTCCTGGACTCAACGGTTATCATCGTGGGCGCCAAGCATGGACAGGCTCCAATCAACATAAACCAGTTACGGAAAATCAGTCCGAAGGTTATGACGGATGCCATTAACGCAGTCTCGCCTGGTCTGGTCGCTTTCGGAACCGGTGATGACATTTACATGTTCTGGCTGAGCGATCAAAGCAAAACGCCGGAGGCCGTGAAAGCTCTGGAAGGTGTAGGGACTCAGGCTCATATCCGCAGGATTTTTTCGGGGACGGCCTTGGCGACTATGTTCGATGACCCGAAGAAGGATCCTGAGACTCCGGACATCATTGTGGAGCCGGAGCTCGGAGTGATTTACACAAGGCCCACCAATCCTACTATTGCCGAACACGGCGGGATGAGCATTGAAGACACGCACGTATCGATACTGGTAGCTAATCCACGCTTTCAACCAAGCGTGGTGCGGGCGAACGTTCAAAACGAGCAGATCGCGCCTACGATCTTAAAGCTGCTGGGGCTTGACCCGCAGGCGCTGGAAGCGGTCCGCATCGAAAAGACTGCGGTTCTGCCGGGTCTGTTTTAGCTGATCGCGGGTAAGCAAACGGTGGTGCAGAGTTTGGGCGTCCAAGCTCTGCGCTTACTCTTTATCTCTCTGGCAAAATTTCAGTAAGATGTCATTCTGAGGGCAGCGAAGAATTTGCTTTCCACGTGGTCCACGATCAGGTCCTTCGCTCAGTATGACATTCACCTCATACGGAGTTGTGTCCAGTGTCATACTCTCCCAGCTTTACCTGCACCCTTTCGGGGCGAGCTGGTCTTCTGTCAGTACGAAAACCTCGCTAGCCGATGAGCCGCATCTTGTGCCGAAGGCGATCACCCAAAGCCCTCACTCGAATCCCCTGGGCGGCCATTCTCTTATGCCTGATTTGGAGCGTAGCAGCCGCAGGCCAGGCTCGCCCCGCGCCCGCTCAAGAAGCGCCCACGCGCCTGGTGTGCTCCAGACTTGCGAGCAAGATTCTCGCTCGCACGGTGAACTACTGCGTAGACCTGCCGGCGAACTACGGTTCCACCCATGGGCGCTACCCAGTGTTGTATTTCCTACACGGCTTATTTGAGGACTACCACGCCTGGGACCAATATGGGGGGAAGGCTATTCTGGATTCAATGCTGCAACAGGACCGCATCGGCGCGTTTTTGGTTGTGCTTCCCAACGCTGGCCGCCGGTCATTTTATGTGAACTCTTATGATGGCCGCGAGCGGTACGAGGATTTTTTGATTCAGGAATTAGTCCCTGCCATCGATCGCCAGTATCGGACCGACCCAACGCCGGCCGCTCGCGGCATTGCCGGCGTTTCGATGGGTGGTTACGGGTCTCTGCACTTGGCCATGCGCCACCCGGACGTGTTTGGCTCCGTGAGCGCCCAAGGCGCAGCGCTGGTCGCGAATCTCCCGCAGCCGCTGCCCACCACCGGCCGATGGGCTTTTTATCAGCGAGTTCTTGCCGATGCTTTCGGCGACCCAATAAACGTATCGTACTGGGACGCAAACAACCCTCTCACGCTCGCCGAGCATCCGGAAAATTTTCCCAACCTGAATATCTACTTCGACTGCGGGACTCACGATCGCTTTGGGTTTGAAAAGGGCGCTGAAGACCTCGACCATATTCTGAACGAGCACGATTTCCCTCATATTTTTGCGCTGCGGCCGGGCGGCCACGGTTGGAGTTACCTGCGCAAATACCTGCAATACGCCCTTGAATTTCACTGGTCCTGCTTTAGGGCTTATGAGGAGTCTGTATCCGCCAGCCCTTCGGAGGCCGCCCGCTAGGCCTCTGCTCTCCCGAATCTAGCCACCCTGCAAACTGCTTACGCTCCCCAAAGAATCCACAAGGGGCGCTACGGGTTCGCCGGCTCGGGCCATTGAACAACACCGATCCGGCCGTCCGGAAGACGCTCCAACACAGGAGCGTAGAGGCCCAGTAATTTTCTTCTCCACCATAACCCGGTAGACCGCATTGTCTTAAGGCTGGTGAACCAGTACTGCCATACCACCGCTCGCACCAGCAATGGCGGTTGCCCATCAAACGGGTTACCGGCAAAAAGTGACAATACGCTCTGGTCATTACCCAGCAGCAGCGCTTCCGTCCGGACCACAAATGGATACTGCCGCCAGGTCCCCAGTGAAGCAAACCAGAGGTTCCAATCAAATCGCGGCTGATAGGGAGCGTAAATCCCCGGTGCTTCGCGCAGGTCCTGAGGCTTGTAGCGGAATGGATATGCAACCCAGGTTTTGCCATCGCGCGAACCCTGAAATTCAATCTCATCGCGGGTGTGTGTCATCACAGCGAATAAGCCGTATTGGTTGGCAATGCGAAATGGCTCGAGCGCTTCGATAGGCTTTGGGGGTAACGGTAGCCGGGGGAAGAAGATCAGCAGCAAAAGCGCCGTATCCACATAGAAAACCCAGCTCAGAGCTATTCCCGCCCCAACGGTAGAAACTGCGCTCAAAAGCCGGCGCCCGTGCGATTTCACCCGTGCCGTTTCTACAAGGTGAGACCGCGCAGGCGGCGACCACCACCACGAGATCATGGGCCAGGCTCGTCCACGGCGCTCCGCCGGAGATCGTGCTGCTTTGCGCCGGACAAACACGCGCCGAAGGAACCGGTCATCGAGCAACAGGACTCCAAGCGAAAGCACCAGGTAATTCAAAAATGCCAGGTTGGCAGTAAGGATGATGCCGATCTGAAACGGAGTTACAACAAAGAAACACAGGATGCGGAACGGCCGGGGCAGCAAAAATAACCAAACCAGGACAAGCTCCGTGGCAAGAGTTGCGAAGGCGAACGTGATGTTCACCCCATGCGGAAGGTGTTGTGCATACCATCCGATCCAATCAGGCAGGGGGCCGTTCGAATAATAGTCGTAAAGGGCCGTCAAGTGTCTCCAACTGGGATCACCGCTCGCGATCTTGACCACTCCTGATTCGAAATAGATCCGGAACCATAGCCATTGCAGAAGGAACCGGCTTGCGCGCGAAGGAGGGTTCGATTCACCGAGCCCTGGGAAAAATCCGGGCGGCGCGAAGAAAAGGCTCAGGAAGCAGGCCGCGAGCAACATGCCATCCGACTGATAGGAGGAAAAATCCTGAGCAGCGGTGACGAAGGATAGAAACGTAACCAGGCACACCGCGATCGTGGCTCGCGGCCAAACGTTCAAGAAGAGCAGAACTGAGGCGCTCAGCCCTACCCAGCACAAAGCCAGGAGCGCTCCGGAGCCGCTTCCAAACCACAGCAGCGTCGGCGCATACCAGTAGCGAACCCAGCCCAGCTTTGCCGGCAGATCTTGGAGATAACGATCTGCAGGCAAAAGACCATCCGGGCCGATGAGCCCCACGATCTGGAAAAGCAGCGAGTAAAAGGCAGAGAAGCAGATGAGTCCGAGAGCGCGCAGGAATAACCAGCGCGGCCAAAGACTGCCCGGCTGATCTGCAGGCTCCGGACTCAAGGACCAGCGCGCAAAGCGGAGGAATTGCCTGAGCAACACGCCGGTTATTGTAACGCGGGCTTAGCGGGAATGGGAAAGGACAGATTGGGATTGAGGAGCGGCGCGGCTATAAATCTCCTCGATAAGAGCGCGGTACCGCTCTTCGACGACAAAGCGGCGGACCTTTTGGGTGGGAGAAAGCTCACCCGCGTCAATACTAAACGCATGGGGCAGTAAGGCAATCTGGCGGATGCGCTCGAAAGGAGCCAGCTCGCGGCAGCTCTCGTCCACCTGTTCTTGCATGAAAGCTAGAATCCGATGGTGCTTCGCAAGTTCCTCCCGCGTCTCGAACCACAGCCCGATCTCGCGGGCATGCGCTTCCAGGCGTTCGAAGTTCGGCACGATCAGCGCGGCGACAAAATGGCGGCGGTCGCCGGTCACCATGAGCTGCGCGATAAACGGATGGCCTTGGAAAATGCTTTCCAGCTTTTCCGGCGAAATAAACTTGCCGCCCGAGGTCTTAAAAAGGTTTTTCTTTCTTCCCGTGATCCTCAAAAAACCGTCAGAATCGACCAGCCCGAGGTCACCCGTGTGGAACCAGCCGTCCGCGAAGGCTTCCCGAGCCTCGCCCTCCATATGATAGTAACCGGGTGAGACGTTTGGACCGCGCGCAAGAATCTCGCGTCCGGCGCCGCCTTCCGGTCCGCCTGACTCTTCACCTAATTTCACTTCCACGCCGGGGATCACGCGGCCGACCGTGCCTGGCATCACCGCGCCCGGACAGTTCACAGAGATCACGGGAGAGGTCTCGGTAAGGCCGTAGCCTTCATAAACCGGAAGGCCGGCGGCGAAGAAAAACTCCGCGATCTCTTGGGAAAGCGGAGCTGCGCCGGAAATCACAAAGCGCAGGCAGCC
>JBOGJZ010000354.1:0-2408 GCA_050745645.1 Terriglobia bacterium
CCAAACAACCCACCGATAAAACGCTGGAAAGAATCAAGATAAGTGTAATACACCGGCGTGATATAGAGTGTAATCAACTGGGAAATCAACAATCCGCCGACTACGGCGACTCCGAGCGGCCGGCGCGATGCGCCTCCTGCCCCAGATCCCAAAGCAATGGGCAACGTGCCAAACAGCGCTGCGAACGTTGTCATCATGATTGGGCGGAAGCGGATGAGGCAGCCTTGGTAGATGGCCTCATGAGTGCTCTTCCCTTCCTTGCGCTCAGCTTCGAGCGCGAAGTCGATCATCATGATCGCGTTCTTTTTCACGATGCCGATCAGCATAATGAGACCCACGAAACCGTAGAGGTCGAGGTCCATATGAAACAACATCAGGCAGGCCAGGGCGCCCACAGCCGCGGCCGGCAAACCGGAAAGAATCGTGATGGGATGAACGAAACTTTCATAGAGGACGCCGAGCAGAATGTAGATCACCACGATCGTGATGATGAGCAGAAAGCCGAGATTCCGCAAAGATGACTGAAACGCTTGCGCAGCTCCCTGGAAGCTCGCGGTAATGGTTGCCGGGAGCGCTTCGCGGGCCAGGTTCTGAACCTCATTAACCGCCTGCCCGAGCGAAACGCCTGGCTTCAGGTTGAACGAGAGCGTGACGGAAGGAAGTTGCCCGGTATGATTAACCGCAAGAGGACCTAAAGTTTCACTAAGCTTCGTGACGACGTTAAGGGGCACCAGCGTTCCACTCGCTGACTTGACGTATAAGCGGGAAAGATCGACGGGCCCTTGTTGATACTGCGGAAGAAGCTCGGCGATAACCCAATATTCGTTATTTGGAGCGTAGATGATTGAACTTTCGTTATCTCCATAGGCGATGGTGAGCGCCTGTTCAATTTGATATGCCGTGACTCCCAAGGTCGCGGCTTTGTCCCGGTCAATTTCGACGTTGACCTGAGGATTAGCCATTTGCAGATCCGAATTCACGTCCAGCAACCCAGGCAGTTTCGCCAGCTTATGCTCGAAGCCGTCGGAGACTTTATAGAGCTCGGTCGTGTCCGGGCTCTGAAGCGTGAACTGATATAGACCTTTGGTCAATTGGCCGCCAATTTGGATGGGTGGCCGATTCTGCATGAAGGTCAGAATGCCCGGAACCTGCGCCACCTTAGGCCGCAGCTCGCTGATCACTTGGTCCGTCGTCAGCTTTCGCTCCGGATGAGGCTTAAGGTGCATAAAGACCAGCCCGGAGTTGCCGCCGGGGCTTGGCCCGCCGGCGCCCGCGAACGCCATGTAATCCTGAACGTTCGGATCACGCCCGGAGATATCGGCCACAGCTTTCTCATGGGCCTTCATGGAGTCAAAGGAAATCCCCTGAGCCGCCTGGTTAAAGCCGATGATCATTCCCGAATCCTCGCTAGGCAACAGACCCTTGGGAATGACTATGAAAAGGTAAGCCGTAACCGCCAAAAGAAAGAGAGAGGCCACAAAGACCGCAAAGCGGTGGCGTAGCGCCTTTTTCAAGCTCCAGTCATACGCTTGCAGCATCCCGTCAAAAGCGCGCTCTCCGGCGTTATAAAACCATCCGTGCCTGACAGGTCCAGACTGATGAAGGAACCGGCTGCAAAGCATGGGAGTCAAGGTTAGCGAGACGAAACCTGAGACCAAAATCGCCATCATAATCACTACAGCGAATTCGTGCAGAAGGCGGCCCAGAATCCCGCCCATGAAAAGGACCGGAATGAATACGGCTGTGAGTGATAGCGTCATCGAAACAATCGTGAAGCTGATTTCCTTTGAACCGTCGAGCGAAGCCTGCCAGACGCTCTTGCCCATCTCCACGTGGCGCACGATGTTTTCCAGCATGACAATGGCGTCATCCACCACAAAACCCACTGATAGCGTGAGAGCCATCATGGATAAGTTGTCGATGGTATAGCCCAGCAGATACATCACTGAAAACGTGCCAATGATTGCCATGGGCAGGGCAAGGCTGGGGATAATGGTGGCCGAAAGATTGCGCAGAAATAGGAAGATGACCAGTATCACGAGGATGACGGCGAGGTCCAGGGTGAACTTCACATCATGGACTGAGGCCCGGATATCCTCAGAGTGATCGGAAAGAATGTTTAAGTGAATGGTGGGAGGAATCTCCTGGCGGAACTTCGATAGCAGGCTTCGAACCGAGTCCACCACATCCACCGTGTTCGTGCCGGGCTGCTTCTGCACGGCCAACACCATACCCTGGTGGCCGTCGAACCAGTTCACTACCTTGTCTTCCTGAACGCTGTCGATGACCCGCCCAAGCTGATCCAGACGCAACGGCGCGCCGTCGTGATAGCTCACGATCAGGGGGCGGTATGCCGCCGCGTCCATCAACTGGCCGGTGGGCTGCAGCGTAAAGGCCTTATGAGGCCC